>NZ_JBEZKW010000087.1:0-25468 GCF_040651795.1 Streptomyces sp. NPDC048361 | reverse complement strand
CCAGCTTCTGCGAGACGGCGGCGACCTTCTCGGTGGCGGTACGGATCTCGGCGGAGTCCTCGCCCTTGAGCTTCTCCTTCAGCTCGGCGACGGCGGCCTCGACCTCGGTCTTGACCTCGCCCGGGACCTTCTCCTCGTTGTCCTTGAGGAACTTCTCGGTCTGGTAGACGAGCTGCTCGCCCTGGTTGCGGCTCTCGGCGGCCTCGCGGCGGCGGTGGTCCTCCTCCGCGTACTGCTCGGCTTCCTCACGCATGCGGTTGACCTCGTCCTTCGGCAGCGAGGAGCCGCCGGTGACGGTCATCTTCTGCTCCTTGCCCGTGCCGAGGTCCTTCGCGGTCACGTGCATGATGCCGTTGGCGTCGATGTCGAAGGCGACCTCGATCTGCGGGACACCGCGCGGGGCCGGCGGCAGACCCGTCAGCTCGAACATCCCGAGCTTCTTGTTGTACGCCGCGATCTCGCGCTCGCCCTGGTAGACCTGGATCTGCACGGACGGCTGGTTGTCCTCGGCCGTCGTGAAGATCTCGGAGCGCTTGGTCGGGATCGTGGTGTTGCGCTCGATGAGCTTGGTCATGATCCCTCCCTTGGTCTCGATGCCGAGGGAGAGCGGGGTGACGTCGAGGAGCAGGACGTCCTTGACCTCGCCCTTGAGGACACCGGCCTGGAGGGCGGCGCCGATGGCGACGACCTCGTCCGGGTTGACGCCCTTGTTGGCCTCGTTGCCGCCGGTCAGCTCCTTGACGAGCTCGGCGACGGCCGGCATGCGGGTGGAGCCGCCGACGAGAACGACGTGGTCGATCTCGGAGAGCTGGATGCCCGCGTCCTTGATGACGTTGTGGAACGGCGTCTTGCAGCGCTCCAGGAGGTCGGACGTGAGCTGCTGGAACTGGGCGCGCGTGAGCTTCTCGTCCAGGTGCAGCGGGCCCTCGGCGGACGCCGTGATGTAGGGCAGGTTGATCGAGGTCTCGGTGGACGAGGACAGCTCGATCTTGGCCTTCTCGGCGGCCTCACGGAGGCGCTGGAGGGCCATCTTGTCCTTGGACAGGTCCACGCCGTGGCCGGACTGGAACTGCTTCACCAGGTAGTCGACGACGCGCTGGTCCCAGTCGTCACCACCGAGGTGGTTGTCACCGTTGGTGGCCTTCACCTCGACGACGCCGTCGCCGATCTCCAGGAGGGACACGTCGAAGGTGCCGCCACCGAGGTCGAAGACGAGGATCGTCTGGTCGTCCTTGTCGAGGCCGTAGGCGAGGGCGGCGGCCGTCGGCTCGTTGACGATGCGCAGGACGTTGAGGCCCGCGATCTCGCCGGCCTCCTTGGTGGCCTGGCGCTCGGAGTCGTTGAAGTACGCCGGCACGGTGATGACCGCGTCGGTGACCTTTTCGCCGAGGTAGGCCTCCGCGTCACGCTTGAGCTTCTGCAGGATGAAGGCGCTCATCTGCTGCGGGTTGAAGCTCTTGCCGTCGAGCTCGATCTTCCAGTCGGTGCCCATGTGGCGCTTGACCGACCGGATCGTCCTGTCGACGTTGGTGACCGCCTGGCGCTTGGCGACCTCGCCGACCAGCACCTCGCCGTTCTTCGCGAAGGCGACGACGGACGGCGTGGTCCTGGCGCCCTCTGCGTTGGTGATGACGGTGGGCTCGCCGCCTTCAAGAACGCTGACGACGGAGTTAGTCGTGCCCAGGTCGATGCCGACCGCACGTGCCATTTCGATTCCTCCAGATGACTACTTGAGTGGATCTGGCTCAAGGATGCATGACGGCTCGCATCGCGTCAACAGAGCTGAGTCGGGCGCACTCAAGTTTTATCCTGCGCTTATCCGCAATGGATGGCATTGGCGCAGGTCGGAGGCTATATGAAGGGTCGGGAGGAGGTGCGGCGCGTACGCTCCCAACAGGCCTCAGGAGACGTCAGGCGACGCTCTCACACCACTGCGGGGATCTGTGCCGGCACCTGTTCGCCCGGCGTCGGCGCGTCCTCGCGCAGCAGCACCAGGTCGCACTGGAGCAGGCGTCCGTCGCGCGGGTCGGTGAAGCCCGGCGCCAGCGACATCAGGGTCAGCCCCAGCCGCTCGCGGGCCAGCGCGAGCAGGTCGTCGAAGAGCCGCCCGCCCTCGAAGAGCGGCACCAGCGGCGCCCCGATCCGCACCCCGCAGATCTCGTCCGCGAACTCCCCTGCCCCGTCGAGGACTTGAGCCTCGTACCCCTGCACGTCGAGCGCGAGGAAGACCCGCTCGCCCGGCGCGGTCACCTGCTTCCACACCTCGTCGAGGCGCCGGGTCTCCACGATGACGTCCCCCGTGTACGCGGCGCGGGGGGCCGCAGCGCGGTGGCGGGGCAGCATCGGCAGGAAGGAGCTCGCGGGGCCCGAGTCGCCGGAGATGTTGAGGGTGGCCGTTCCCGTGCGGTCGGCGAGCGCGTACGGCAGGACGCTCCAGCTGTCGTCGAGCCCGGCGCGGTGGCGCAGCTCGGCGCGGGGTTCGCGCAGCGGCTCGAAGGAGACGATGCGGCCGCGGTAGCCGGCCTCACGCAGCAGCGCGCCGAAGTCGCCCCGGTGGGCGCCGATGTCGAGGACCAGGTCGATCTCGTACCGGTGCAGCAGGCGCACCAGGTCGCGCCCGGCGGGGTGGTGGCGGATTACGTCGATGCCGAGGCGGCGCACCGTGCGGCGCAGGTGGCGCGGAAGGGTCGTCATCACGTGCGTGCTGCTCCCTGGTGGAAGGAGTTCGTCGGGGTTCGAGTGGAAGCCGTGCCCGGCCGGGGGTCACCCCCGGCCGCCCGCGAGGTCGACGGAGGCAGGAGAGGGCTGGTCACCCCCGGCCGCCCGCGAGGTCGACGGAGGCAGGAGAGGGCTGGTCACCCCCGGCCGCCCGCGAGGTCGACGGAGGCGGTGGGTGGGGCCGGGGTGCGGGCGCGCGGGGTGCGGCGGCGGGAGGCGGGCCCGTACACCGGCACCCGCAGGAGCAGCACGACCGCCGCGGGCACCAGGAGCGCGAGCACGAGCACCGCGAGCGGGGCGACGCGGCCGTCGTGGATCTGGAGCCCGAACAGGGTGCAGGCCAGCGAGGCGAGGCCGAGCACGACGGCCGAGCCCTGGGTGGTGAGGCCGAGCTTGCGGAGCCGGTGGGCGATGTGGTCGCCGCCGCCGCGCAGCAGCGGGCGGCCCGCGCGGTGGCGGGAGACCACGACGAGCAGGGTGTCGGTGAGCACGACGACGGTGAGCGCGAAGAGTTCGGCGGTGGTCTGCTCGCCGGGCGCCCCAGTGTGCACGGCGACCGCCGACGAGGCGAGCAGGAAACCGGTGAACAGGGCGCCGCAGTCGCCGAGATGGATACGGGCGGGGTGCCAGTTGTGCAGCAGGAAACCGGTGAGGGCGGCGGCGAGCACGCTCAGGAGCAGCCCGTGCCCCGGGTGGCCCTCGGCGATCGCGCACACCGCGAGGCCGAGCGCGGTGACGGCGGCGACCGCGCCCATCGCTCCGTCGGAGGTGTCCAGGAGCTGGAAGGCGTTGGTGACGAAGACGATCCACAGCACGGCGAGCGCGCCGGCGCCGGGTGAGAGCCCGGCGAGCGCGACCACGGCGGTCGCGGCGGCCGCCTGCGCCACGAGTCTGACCCGCACGCCGAGCGGGCGCAGGTCGCCGACGAGGCCGAGCAGCGCGACCGCGCCGGCCGCGGCGAGCAGCGGCGCGACGCCGTCGCCGAGTTCGGCGATGCCGAGCACGGGTCCCGAGCAGGCCACCCCGAGCGTGGCGAGCGCCACGGCGATGCCGCCGAGGTGCGGCACCGTGTCGGCGCCCAGGCGGGCGAATTTCAGCATCAGGGTGCGGATGACGGCCGCGAGCAGTGCGGTCAGTACGAGGGCCGCCGTGGCGGCCGCGAGCCCGTGCAGCATGTCGGTCCGTCCTCTCAGCCTCGGTGCTGCGCGGCCGGCGTCGCGGCGGGCGCTCGCAGTCCCGGCAGCACGACGGGCGCCTCACTGCGGGCCCGGGCGATCGCCGCGTCCAGGATGGCGTCGAGGCCGCGGGCCGGCCGCCAGCCGGTGAGCTCGCGCAGCGGCGCGGTGTCCAGCGGCCGGGCCGCGGGCCGGGGCCAGTGCTCGTGGGGTACGCGGTCGACGACGTACGGGAAGTGGCTGATGACGGACGCGCCGCCGGCGCGGGCCAGGGTGCGCTCGGCCAGCGCCATGACGGTCGTCTCCTCGGTGCCCGCGATGTCGAACTCGGCGCCCGCGGCCCGGGGGTGGGCGAGCAGCGCGAGCAGCGCCTCGACCGCGTCGGCGACGTCGAGGAAGCGACACGCGCGGGTGCCGTCACCGTGCACGGCGAGCGGTTCGCCTGCGACGGCCCGGCGTACGAGCCGGGTGAGGAGGGTGGCGTGCACGGGCGACTGGCGCGGCCCGACGGTGTCGCCGTGCCGTACGACGACCGCGCCCGCGGCGGCCTCGCCCCGCCCGTCGGCCGCCGTGATCAGGAGGGCGCGGCCGTGCCGCAGGGCCGCCGCGCCGACGGCGCCCGTCACCGGCGCGAGATGGGCCACGGCGTCGCAGCGCGAGACGAGTTCGTCGACGAGACGCTCGTCGAGGACCGAGCCCCGTACGAAGCGCAGCCGGGGGTCGGACCAGGCGGCCGCGAGGTTGGCGCGGGCGCCGGTGGACAGGTCGTCGAGGACGACCACGGTGTGGCCCTGGCCGAGCAGCGCATCGGCGAGGTGCGAGCCGATGAATCCGGCACCACCGGTGACGAGGTACGTGGCGGGAGCTGGCATGGGGACGCCCATTCGGTTCGAGTGCGATTCGCGTGCGGTCCGATCGTCGTGGCCGACAACAAGTTAGTTTGTTATGTCCCCATATGTGGTGAATAACACGGGGGAGATCCGGCAGCAACCGGGCGCCGACCCGGGGCGCGCTGGGCGGCGCCCGAGCGACACAGATCACCGCCTGCGCGGCTACAGTGCGGCGTCAGAAGTGGGTACGCTCAGGTGGACTGGGTAAGTTACTGCTTAGTAATCCCGGTAGTCGCTTACGAGCCCGTCCCCCGAAACCCACCTCGCAGGCCCGAGGAGCCCCCTCATGCAACTCGCCGCGATCATCGTGTCGCTGGTCCTAATCGCGGTCGGCGTAGCGCTGTTCGGCCGTGCCGTCGTGCAGATCTACCGCTTCGTGCGGCTCGGCCAGAACGTCCCGGCCGGCACCCGCACGAACGATCCCACGCAGCGCACGATCACCGTGGTCAAGGAGTTCCTCGGCCATACGCGCATGAACAAGTGGGGCATCGTCGGCTTCGCGCACTGGTTCGTGGCGGTGGGCTTCTTCTCGCTGCTCCTGACGATCGTCAACGCCATCGGCCAGCTCTTCAAGGCCGACTGGATCCTGCCGGTCATCGGCGACTGGCCGCCGTACAACATGTTCGTCGAGTTCCTCGGCACCATGACGACGCTCGGCATCCTCACCCTGATCGTCATCCGGCAGCTGAACCGGCCGGGCCGCCCGGGCCGCAAGTCCCGGTTCGCGGGCTCCAACACCGGCCAGGCGTACTTCGTCGAGGCCGTCATCCTCATCGTCGGCGTCTGCATCTTCACGCTGCATGCCCTCGAAGGCGCCCAGCACCACGTCGACTCCTACGAGGCCTCGTTCTTCGTCTCGTACCCGGTCGTCGCCTGGTTCCGCGGCATGGACCTGTCCACGCTCCAGAACCTCACCTACTTCTTCGCCGGCCTGAAGATCGCGACGTCCTTCATCTGGATGATCACCGTCGCGCTCAAGACCGACATGGGCGTGGCCTGGCACCGCTTCCTGGCCTTCCCCAACATCTTCTTCAAGCGCGAGTCCGAGGGCGGCGTCGCGCTCGGCGCGCTCCAGCCGATGGCCTCGGGCGGCGAGCTCGTCGACTTCGAGGACCCGGGCGAGGACGACGTCTACGGCGTCTCGCAGATCGAGCACTTCTCCTGGAAGGGCATCCTCGACTTCTCCACCTGCACCGAGTGCGGTCGTTGCCAGTCGCAGTGCCCCGCCTGGAACACGGGCAAGCCGCTCTCGCCCAAGCTCCTCATCATGTCCCTGCGCGACCACGCGCACGCCAAGGCCCCGTATCTGCTGGCCGGCGGCGGCAAAGACATGGAGGGGAACGAGAAGGCAACCGAGGAGCAGCTCAAGGACGTGCCCGCAGCGGCCCTCGCCGAGGCCGAGCGCCCCCTGATCGGCACCCTCGAAGAGAACGGCGTCATCGACCCGGACGTCCTGTGGTCCTGCACCACCTGCGGCGCCTGCGTCGAGCAGTGCCCGGTCGACATCGAGCACATCGACCACATCGTCGACATGCGCCGCTACCAGGTGATGATCGAGTCCGCGTTCCCGTCCGAGGCGGGCACGATGCTCAAGAACCTGGAGAAGAAGGGCAACCCCTGGGGGCTCGCCAAGAAGCAGCGCGTGGAGTGGACCAAGGAGGTCGACTTCGAGGTCCCGATCGTCGGCAAGGACATCGAGGACCTCACCGAGGTCGACTACCTGTACTGGGTCGGCTGCGCGGGCGCCCTTGAGGACCGGGCGAAGAAGACCACCAAGGCCTTCGCGGAGCTCCTGCACATGGCGGGCGTGAAGTTCGCCATCATGGGCGGCGACGAGAAGTGCACCGGTGACTCGGCCCGCCGCCTCGGCAACGAGCCGCTGTTCCAGCAGCTGGGCCAGGAAAACGTGGCGATGCTGAACATGGCGTACGGCGAGGACGACGAGGACCCGGCGACGCGCAAGCCCAAGTCGGCGAAGAAGATCGTCGCGACCTGCCCGCACTGCTTCAACACGATCGCGAACGAATACCCGCAGCTGGGCGGCGAGTTCGAGGTCATCCACCACACGCAGCTGCTCCAGCACCTCATCGACGAGGGCAAGCTGGTCCCGGTCACCCCGGTGGACGGCCTGATCACCTACCACGACCCGTGCTACCTGGGCCGTCACAACAAGGTCTACACGCCCCCGCGCGAGATCATGTCGGCCGTCCCGGGCCTGCGCCAGCAGGAGATGCACCGCCACAAGGAGCGCGGCTTCTGCTGCGGCGCCGGCGGTGCGCGGATGTGGATGGAGGAGCGGATCGGCAAGCGCATCAACAACGAGCGCGTCGACGAGGCCCTCTCCCTCAACCCGGACATCGTCTCGACGGCCTGCCCGTTCTGCCTGGTCATGCTGACGGACTCCGTCAACGGCAAGAAGAACGACGGCAAGGCCAAGGAGAACCTCCAGGTCGTGGACGTGGCGCAGCTGCTCCTCGACTCGGTGAAGACCCCGGTCGACCCGGCGGGTTCCGCGGCGGCGGAGAGCGAGCCGGAGCCGGAGCCGGTGAAGTAACACCGCCAGCGCACACGGAAGCGGCCGGTTCTGCCCGAGGGCGGAACCGGCCGCTTTCCGTTGCGTACCCGCGGACGCGGGCGCGTACGAGCGGGTGCGTACCAGCAGATGCGAACGGCAGGTGCGTGCGGCAGGTGCGTGCGGGTCAGCGCTGGTGGCCGCGGCGGCGCAGCATCGCGAAGCCGAGCCCCGCGGCGCCCGCGGCGGCCAGACCGCCACCGGCGGCGAGCATCGGGGCCGGGGCGGACGAACCGTCCTGAACACCCTCGGCACCGGCCTTGACACCGCCCTTGGGGACGACACCAGTGGTCGTGCGGTCCACGACGATGTCGCGCGACGGCTGCTTCCGGCCGTCCTTCTTGTGCTCCCTCTTCTGGTCCTTCTTCTCGTCCTTCTCCACGGTGTACTTCTCGATCAGCGTGCCGCTGAAGTCGTAGACCCAGCTGTTGCCGCCGTTCCGACCGTCGATGACGACGAACTTGTACCCGCCCTTGCCGGCGTCGACGATCTTGTAGGTCCAGCCGTCGTTGAGCGCGGACGGGTTCCTGAGGTCGATGGCTCCGAGGAAGTTGCCGTTGGGCATGGAGATCTCGACGCGCGGGCCGTTGCCGGTCTTGATCAGCTTGGCGATGCGACCGTCGGGCATCGTGATCTTCGCGGAGGAGACGACGTCGGACTTCTTGTCGTCCTTCTTCTTCGACTCGTCCTTCTTCTTGTTGGACTCGTCCTTCTTCTCGTCCTTCTTCTTGCCGCCGTCGACCCAGGAGGTGACGGTGCCGTCCGGGTTCAGTACGACGTACAGGCCGTTGTTCTGCCCGGTGGCCGAGGCGCCCTTGGCGACGAGGGTGTCGAGCTTGGCGCCGTTCGCCCAGATCTCGGCCTCGTAGTGGTTCTTGCCGAGCTTGAAGACCTTGGCGACGGACGAACCGTCGGCGAGCTTGACGGACTTCACGAAGGAACGGACGTCGTTCTTGGTGTCGTCGTCCTTCTTGGTGTCGTCCTTCGTCTCGCCGTCCTTCGTCTCGCCGTCCTTCTTCTTGGTGTCCTCCTCCTTCTTGGTGTCTTCGTCCTTCTTCTCTCCGTCCTCGTCCTTCTTCTTGCTCTCGCCGTCGTCCTTCTTGCTGTCGTCGAACGGGCTCTGCGGCTGGGTCTGGGTGTCGGGCCTGTCGGACGGGGCGGTGGGCGAGTCGGCGAAGGCGGCACCGGCCGGGAGGGCGAGCGCGGCTATGGCTCCGGTGGCGATGGCGGCGGTGCGGACGGTACGGCGGGTGGCGCGCATAGGTGATCTTCCTCGCAACGTAGAAGCGTGAAAATTGTCTGTGATGTCATGCCTGCGGTGCTTTGCGGCGGCGACATCAGCAAAGTTACGAGTGCCGTGTTTGGGTCATACGTAGGCCGTGTAACGACTGCCTTCAGTTTCGGGCGCAGCCATGTAAATCGGGCGGTATTCAACCAAAACGACCCACTGCCCGGAGCCCCTAGGGGATGTCACAGGTCAGCCGCAAAGGCACCCGGTTCCGGCCGCCCCGGGTTGGCGTACCGCCGGAACAGGTACGTTCGATTCGTGGCTGGATTCAGGATGGGACGCGGCGGCCGGGACGACAACCGCCCCCCGCGGCAACCGCAACAGCAAGGGCAGCAGCAGGCGCCGGCACAGCAGTGGCCGGGCGCCCGGCAGCAGCCGCAGTACGGGCATGGGCAGGGGCACGGACAGCAGCGACCGCAGGGTTACGGGCAGGGGCAGCCGCCGCAGTACGGGAACGGGCAGCCGCAGTACCGGCAGGCGCCCCCGCCCCAGCAGGACGAACCGGAGTACTTCGGCGACCCCTACTACCAGGGCCAGGGCGGCCCGCAGGGGTACGCCCCCGGCCAGGACCCGTACGCGAACAACCCGGGCCACACCCAGGCGTTCAGCGTCGGCGAGGACCCGTACGGCGACGGCGCGACCTACCGCGCCGGTGCGGTCGCGCCCCCGCCCAGCGGCCCCCGGCTGCACTGGAAGGAGCTTCTGTCCGGCATCGTGATGCGACCGGGCCCGACGTTCTGGCAGATGCGGGACCATCCCGTGTGGGGACCCTCGCTGATCGTCACGTTCCTCTACGGCATGCTGGCGATCTTCGGCTTCGACAAGGCCCGCGAGGACGTCATCAGCACCACGCTGGGCACCGCGATCCCGGTGGTGCTCATCACCGGCGTCGTGTTCGTGGTCGGCGGCCTGATCCTCGGCGCGGTGACGCACACGATGGCCCGCCAGCTCGGCGGCGACGGCGCGTGGCAGCCGACCGTGGGCCTCTCGATGCTGATCATGGCCATGACGGATGCGCCGCGGCTGCTCTTCGCCCTGTTCCTGGGCGGCGACAACGGTGTGGTCCAGCTCCTGGGCTGGGTGACGTGGCTCGCGGCGGGCGCGCTGTTCACCTCGATGGTGAGCAAGTCCCACGACCTGCCCTGGCCGAAGGCGCTCGGCGCCTCCGCGATCCAGCTGCTCGGGCTGCTCTCGCTGATCAAGCTGGGCACGATCTAGGCGTACGCGGCCGTACACCGGCAGCAGAAAGGCCCCGCCGGGCTTCTCCGGGCGGGGCCTTTTCCGTGCGCTGCCGGGGTCAGGCGTCGAGGACCTGGCCCTCGCGCCGTACGACGGGCGGCTCGACGCTCCAGGGGAAGTTGATCCACTCGTCCGTACGCTTCCACACGTACTCGCACTTCACGAGGGAGTGGGACTTCTCGTAGATGACGGCGCTGCGGACCTCGGCGACGTGCTCGACGCAGAAGTCGTGGACGAGCTTCAACGTCTTGCCGGTGTCGGCCACGTCGTCCGTGATCAGCACCTTCTTGCCGGAGAAGTCGATGACGTTGGGCATCGGCGCGAGCATGACCGGCATTTCCAGCGTGGTGCCCACGCCGGTGTAGAACTCGACGTTCACCAGGTGGATGTTCTTGCAGTCCAGCGCGTAGGCGAGGCCGCCGGCGACGAAGACACCGCCGCGCGCGATGGAGACCACGATGTCGGGCTCGTACCCGTCGTCGGCGATGGTCTGCGCGAGCTCGCGGACGGCCCCGCCGAACTTCTCGTAGGTGAGGTTCTCGCGTACGTCGTTCTGATCGCTCATGCTCACACCTGGGTCCGATGGAAATTGAGGAAGGACCGCGAGGCGGTCGGCCCGCGCTGGCCCTGATAACGCGAGCCGTACCGCTGAGACCCGTACGGTTCCTCGGCGGACGAGCTCAGCCGGAACAGGCACAGCTGCCCGATCTTCATCCCGGGCCACAGCTTGATGGGCAGCGTGGCGACGTTGGAGAGTTCGAGGGTGACGTGCCCGGAGAAGCCGGGGTCGATGAAGCCGGCGGTGGAGTGCGTGACCAGGCCGAGCCGGCCGAGCGAGCTCTTTCCCTCCAGACGGCTCGCGAGGTCGTCGGGGAGGGAGATGACCTCGTACGTCGAGGCGAGCACGAACTCACCGGGGTGCAGGATGAACGCCTCGTCCCCGTCGGGCTCCACGAGCCGCGTGAGGTCGGCCTGTTCGACCGCCGGGTCGATGTGCGGGTAGCGGTGGTTCTCGAACACCCGGAAAAAGCGGTCGAGGCGCACGTCGATGCTGGACGGCTGCACCATGGATTCGTCGTAGGGATCGATCCGTACCCGCCCGGAGTCGATCTCGGCCCGGATGTCCTTGTCTGAGAGAAGCACGCCCCGAGGATACGCAAGGCGCGCGGCCCCGCCCCAATCGGACGGGCCTCGCGCGCCCGCACTCCACCGCCCGCGACCGCCGCGCGGCCACCGCCCCAGCCCTGACCGCCCGGCGTACCCCGGTCGGCCGCGCTGGCCACGGTCGGCCGGCGTGCTAGCCCCGGTCGGCCAACGTGCCCCGGTCGGCCGGTACCGCCTGGGCGGCCGGCGCCGAGATCGGCACCGCATGCCGCAGCCGCGCGCACCGAGGACACCGGATCAGCCGGCCCGGCCCGATCCGCGCGGCGCCGAGCTGCTGCATCGGAAATGAATCGGTGGTGAAGACATGCCCTTCGGCGCAGCGGACGACGGTGCGCTCCAACGAGTCCATCAAGTCGCTCAAGTCCCTTCCCCAACAAGCGTGGACGGAGAAACCACCACATTAGGGGATGAACGGGACGCCCGCCCACGCGGCACACCCCCCGCGCGAACGCCCTCCACCGTACGCCCCAACTCCCGCCCCCGGCACGGCGATCCCGGCCCCCGACAGCACGACGGCCCCCGGCGAATCCGCCGGGGGCCGAGCATGGGGTAGAGTGAGCGACGACCGCTTCCCCATGGGGAACGATCACGCGAGTGTAGTTTAATGGTAGAACATAAGCTTCCCAAGCTTAGAGCGCGGGTTCGATTCCCGTCACTCGCTCCACCGCTCAGCCTCAGGTCGTTGATCTGGGGCTTTGTTGCTGTCTGGGCGCATTCAGTGGGTTCGGCTTCCGACGGGCCGGGTTCCGTCGCGCTGGGCGGGCCGACACGGCTGGTGCCCACGACTCACGGCCCTCCGCCCCGGTGTGGGGACCCGTCGTCAGTGGGCGCCGACCAGGAGGGAGCGCAGGTCTGCGATCCGGTAGCCGCGGGCGCGAATCGATTTGATGAGCTGGGGCAGCGCCTGGGCGTCCAGAACGGTTCCGGTGCCCCGGGGCGTTCCGACGTGCATCTGGATGATCGCGCCGGGCACCACGGCGCGCAGTGCCCGGGCGATCACCTTCTGGGTGGTCATGCCGCCGGCGGTCCCGAGGTAGCCGTTGGTGTCGTCGGCCCATTCGATGTCGGCGAAACCCAGCGCGTTGACCTCCGCGATCTCCTGGGGGGTGGTGTCGCCGTAAGGGAACCGGAAGAACGGCAGAGGCGGCGTCCCGATCGCCTCGCGCAGGGCGCGGTCCGCCTGTCGGACCTCCAACTCCCTTGCCTGCCGGTTCAGTTCATCCATGTGCGGATGGCTGTAGCTGTGGCTGGCGATGCCGTGTCCGGCCGTCACCATCGCCCGCGCCGCGTCCGGGTGGCGTTCGGCGAACTGGCCGGTCAGGAAGAACGTGGCCGGTACGTCGTAGCGGTCAAGCACCCTGAGAACCTCGCCCACGCCCTGCTCGTTCCACGCCGCGTTGAACGTCAGCGCGACGACGTGCCGCTGGGTGGGCATCCGGCGGATCGCGTGGCCGGCCAAGGCCGGCGGCAGGGACAGGATCCGCGACAGGTCCGTCGGGGATGCGGTCGTCGGGGGAGCGGTCGTCGGGCGGGGGGTCGCGTCCGCCGGGACGGAAACGTATCCGGCGGAGGGGGTCCCCCGGCAGTGAGGACGCCCGACACGGTGAGGACCGCCGCGACGAGGGTGGCGGTGATGAGTCTGCCGACGGTGCGAGACCGGCGGGCGCGGGCGGCTCGGCCGGGGGCGGACGCCGAGCGTCGCGGAGGGGTGGAGCAGCGGGGCCGGTTCACCCCGGACACCCTAGGAGCGTCGTCCCGACACAAGGGGCTGACGCGGCCGGGTCTCACGCCGGTGGCTGACGCCGCCGGGTCACGCCGATGGCTGACGCGGCCGGGGCAACGCCGTCGGCTGACGCGGCCGGGGCAACGCCGTCGGCTGACGTGGTTGCGGCCCGGCGCATGGGTGACGTTCAGCGCCGCTTCGGCACGTCTCTTTGGCGAAGTCGTCTTGAGGGCGGCCAGTCGGCGCCGAACGCCGGGCCGCCGGGCATCCGCGGGCCGCCTACCGGCAAGCTGCCGGCGTCACGCGGCCGAAAGCGCGTTCCGCCACTCCCCTGGCCGCGCGAACGGCGAAGGCGAAGGCGACGGTCTTCCAGGGTCGGAGGCGACGAGTGCCGACGGAGCGGTCTCGCGACGCGTGTGACATGGGGGGAACATGGAGTTCCGCGTGCCCCGCCGCGACTGTGGACATGCTCCGCGTTCGGCGGGGCACCCTCCCCAGCGGAGCGCGGTCACCGCTCGGGTCCGCCCGTGCGGCACGGCAAGGAGGGACGAATGTGTGGTCTGAGCGGTGAGATCCGCTTCGATGGCCGGCGGCCGGACGTGGCCGCGGTGGAGCGCATCACGGACCGTATGGCGGCCCGGGGGCCCGACGGGCGGGGCGTCTGGGCACAGGGCCGGGTGGCGCTGGGCCACCGGCGGCTGAAGATCATCGACCTGTCCGAGCGGGGCGCGCAGCCCATGGCGGACACCGAGGCCCGACTGACCGGCGTGTTCAACGGGTGCGTCTACAACTACCGGGAACTGCGGGAAGAGCTGCACACGCTCGGACACCGCTTCTTCTCCACCTCGGACACCGAGGTCGTGATGAAGGCGTACCAGCAGTGGGGCACGGACTGCGTCGACCACTTCATGGGCATGTTCGCGTTCGCCCTCGTGGAGGACGACACCGGCCGCGTGGTCCTCGGCCGTGACCGGCTCGGCATCAAACCGCTGTACCTGGCCCACGCACCGGGCCGGCTGCGGTTCGCCTCCACCCTGCCCGCCCTGCTCGCCGGTGGTGGCATCGACACCTCGCTGGACCCCGTCGCGCTGCACCAGTACCTGAGCTGGCACGCCACGGTGGCCGCGCCGCGCACCGTGCTGAACGGGGTCCGCAAGCTGCCGCCCGCCACCGTGCGCGTCATCGAACCCGACGGGTCCTACCGCGACCGGTGTTACTGGCAGCCGTCCTACAGCCGCCGCGCCCGGTACGCGGACATGGACGCGGCCGACTGGCGTGACGCGGTGCTCGACGCCCTGCGGACGGCGGTACGTCGCCGCATGGTCGCCGACGTGCCGGTCGGCGTGCTGCTGTCGGGCGGCCTCGACTCGTCCCTGATCGTGGCGCTGTTGGCCGAAGAGGGCCAGCAGAGTCTGGCGACCTTCAGTGTGGGCTTCGAGTCGGAGGGCGGCGAGGAGGGTGACGAGTTCGCGTACTCGGACCTGATCGCCCGGCGCTACGAGACCGACCACCATCAGCTGATGGTGCCCTCGGACCGGGTCTCGAACGCCTTGGACGCGGCGGTGGCGGCCATGAGCGAACCGATGGTCAGCCACGACGTCGTCGCCTTCCATCTGCTGTCGGAGCAGGTCTCCAAGGAGCTGAGCGTCGTCCAGAGCGGCCAAGGGGCCGACGAGGTCTTCGCCGGTTACCGCTGGTATCCGGACCTGGCCGCCGTCGAGCGGGAGCAGGAGCCGGAGACGTACGCGAAGGTGTACTTCGACCGCCCCCACGCCGATTTCGCACGGATCCTCCAGCCGCACCTGCTCACCGGCCACGACGAGTCCGGCCGGTTCGTCCGCGAGCACATGGCCGCCCCGGGGGCGGAGACCGCGCTCGATGCCGCGCTGCGGCTCGACACGCACGTCATGCTCGTCGACGATCCGGTCAAGCGCGTGGACAACATGACCATGGACTGGGGCCTGGAGGCGCGTACTCCCTTCCTGGACCACGAACTGGTCGAGCTGGCCGCGGCCTGTCCGCCCGAGCTGAAGCTCGCGCACGGCGGCAAGGGCGTCCTGAAGGACGCGGGCCGCCAAGTACTGCCCCGCGAGGTCGTCGACCGGCCCAAGGGGTACTTTCCGGTTCCGGCGATCCGGCACATGGCGGGGCCCGTCCTCGAACGGGTGCGTACGGCACTGTCCGCCCCGCAGGCCCGAGCGCGAGGCGTCTTCCGCGACGAGTACATCGCCGAACTCCTCGCCGCCCCCGACGACCACCGCACGAATCGAGGGGCGAACGCCCTGTGGCAGGCAGCTTTGCTGGAGATATGGCTCCAGACACACGGGATCACCTGACCGTGGCCACGGCAGTGGCGCCCGTACCGGTGCCGCTGGCCGACGCGGCGGGACCGCGGGACACGCCCCAGCCGCTGGTCGCGCACGGTTGTTGGTATCCGTCCGCGGACCCGACGGGCGGGCAGGTGGCGTTCATCTGCGACCGGACGGGGGTCCCGCAGCTCTGGACCGGGCCGGTGGACGGCTCCGAGGCGCACCTGCTCGACGCGGACCCCGACCCGGTCACAGAAGTGGCCTGGTCCCCCGACGGGAGGTGGATCGCCTACACGGTCGCTCCCGGGGGCGGCGAACACACGCGGGTCCTGTGCGTACGTCCGGACGGCACCGGCCGCCGGATCGTGGCGGGCGCGGACGACGGCAGCTCGGCCTACCTGGGCTGCTGGGCGCGCGACGGCTCGGCCGTCGCGGTGACGGTGGCCGAGCCGCCGCCGTCGACCGGCCCCGCTCCTCGTCAGGGCGCGCGGCCCGTCCCGGACCAGGAGGTGGCGTTCGCGCGACGGCCCGCCGACTGGGCCGAACGGGACGGCCGCGCCACGCCGCTCGGCGACGCACACCGGGTCGACGCCGACCCTGCCGGTACGGCGGGCCGACCGGACATTGCGTCGGATGGGCTCACCGCGCCGGGTGGCGGCCCCAAGGCGCCCCTCGACCGGCTCAGCGCGTATCTCGTCGACCCCGAAGGGCTCCGGGCCCCCGTACTCCTCGCCGCCGAATCCGGGGCGGCGACGCTGCGGGTGTGCGACCTGAGCGAGGACGGACGTTTCGCCCTGGTGCGGCGGGGGCCTCGTGGCCGACGGGAGGCCGTGGTGGTGCGCACCGCCGACCTCGACGCCCGCTCCACGCTTCGGGTGGCGGACGGCGATCCGTGGATCGGCAGGTTCTCGCCGGACGGACACACGCTGTGGTTGCGCAGCGACCACGAGCGCCAGTTCGCGGCCCTGTTGCTGGCCCGCCTCGACGACGACGGCGGGTGCCTCGGTGTGTCCGTGATGGCCGAGCGTGAAGGCTGCGACCTGGAACTCCTCGCCGTCACCCAGGACGGACGCGGCGCGGCTGTCGCGTGGAACGTACGCGGAGCGAGCGCGCTGCAAACACTGAACCTTCCGGCGGGTGGCCCCGTGGCCCTCGACGCGATGGCGGCGCCACCCCTGGACGTACCGCTGCCGCACGAAGTGGTCACGCGCATCGCCAGGGCCGGACCCGGTGGGCTGGCGCTTGCCGTCTCCGGTTCACAGCGCCGCCCGGGAGTGTGGTGGGTGCCCCACGGGTCACCGCCGGCGCGTACGCCCTGGTCGTCACGTGACGAGGACGCCGTACCACCGGGCAGGCCGCCCGTGCGGCCCGTCCCGCTGCGGCCGGTCGCCCGCGACGGGCTGCACCTGGGTGGCTGGTACTACAGCGCGCCGAGGCGCGGCGCCGGCGGGCCTGCGCCCTGCGTGATCCATTTGCACGGCGGCCCGGAGGAGCAGGAACGGCCCGTGTTCGACCCGCTGTACCACGAACTCCTCGGCCGGGGCCTGGATGTGTTCGCACCCGACGTCCGCGGTTCGTCCGGGTGGGGGCGGTCCTTCGTGGACGCCGACCTCGGCCGGGGGCGGTTCGCGGCCATCGACGATGTCGCCGACTGTGCGGCACACGTGGTCCTGACCGGCCGCGCCGACCCGACGAGGCTGGCGGTGATGGGCCGTTCCTACGGCGGATACCTGACGCTGGCCTCCCTCGTGTGGCACCCGGAGCTGTTCCGTACGGGCGTCGCGGTATGCGGGATGTCGGACCTCGGGACGTTCTTCGCGGGAACGGAACCGTGGATCGCGGAGTCGGCGGCACACAAGTACGGCCATCCGGTGCGGGACCGGGAGCTGCTGCGTTCCCTGTCCCCGATGAGCCGCATCGACGAACTGCGCGTACCCCTTCTCGCGGTGCACGGCGAGCACGACACCAACGTCCCGCCCGGCGAGTCGGCGCAGGTGGTGCGTGCCGCCCGGGAACGCGGACTCGCTGCCGAGCTGCTGACACTCCGCGACGAGGGCCATGAGTTCCGTCGCGCGGACAACCGGCGGCTGTTCCGCCGCACCGCGGCCGACTGGTTGGAACGTCACCTGAACGGATGAGGCGACCGGGTCTTCCGCCCGGCGAGGGCCCGCCGGAAGACCACCCCGGTTCGAGCCCTTCCTTCCCCATCCGGGTGGCTGCTCAGCACAGGGCGTGAAGCCCCCCGGCACGGCGTGTTCTCTCAGGAGGCCGTGCCCCGGGGAACAGTCGATCCGGCGCGGGTATACGCATAAGCGGGGTTCCGCCGGACCGTCCGTCCAGCCGAGGTGTTTCCGCCTCAGCACGCACCGCGCGCCCAGGGAGGTTTGCCTTGCGTCTTCGTCACAGTCGGCCCACCGACCCCGGTTACACCCGCCTGCGCCACGGGCGCGGTTTCCGCTACCTCGACGCCCGGGGAGAGCCGCTGCGCGACCCGGCGGAGCTCGATCGCATCCGTGCGCTCGTCATCCCGCCCGCCTGGCGCGACGTGTGGATCTGCACCAGACCCACCGGCCACCTCCAGGCCGTCGGTACCGACGTCGCCGGACGCCGCCAGTACCTCTACCACCCGCAGTTCCGCGCCGAGCAGGAGCGGGCCAAACACGACCACGTCCTGGACGTCGCCGAGGCCCTGCCCGCCGTGCGGGAGGGCGTCGAGGGGCACCTGGGCGACCGCGGCCTGACGCGTCGGCGGGTCCTGGCCACCGCCGTGCGCCTGCTCGACCTGGGCTTCTTCCGCATCGGCAGCGACCGCTACATGGAGGCGAACAACAGCTACGGCCTCACCACGCTGCTGCGCGAGCATTCCCAAGTCCAAGGCGGCGCGTTCCTCTTCACGTACACCGGCAAGCACGGCAAAGAGATCGTCCAGACCGTCACCGACCCCGCCGCTTGCCGAAGCCTCACGGCGCTGACGCACCGCCGCGGCGGTGGAGACCGGCTCCTCGCCTACTGGGAGCGGCCGGCCTGGCATGACGTGACCAGCGCCGACGTCAACGCCTACCTCAAGGAACTCGCCGGCCTCGACATCACCGCCAAGGACTTCCGCACCTGGCACGCCACCGTCATGGCCGCTGTCGCGCTGGCCGTCTCGCAGCACGCCGCCCGCAGCGAAAGCGCCCGCAAACGCGCCATCGCCCGCGCCTGCCGCGAAGTCTCCGGCTACCTCGGCAACACCCCGGCCATCTGCCGTGCCTCCTACATCAACCCGCGCGTGATCGAACTGTACGAAGAGGGTGTCACCGTCGCCGCCGCCCTGCTGCGGCTCGGCGACGCATGCGCGGACGGCACCCCCGCCACCCAGGGGCCCATCGAGAGATCCGTACTCGACATGCTCCGGACCGGCCACCCGCCGCAGAGCGCCTGACCCCGGGCGGGGGCCATCCCCGCGCGAGAGGGGCGTCCCCGCGCGGGCACGCTGCTCCCAAGCGGTCATGTACGAGCGGCCCGTGCTCAGGGTTCCTCACACGCTCGACCCAGCCGGTCCGGCCCCCGCCGCGACGAGGTATGCGCCATGCCTGCGGTCTCGCCCGTGGCATCCATGGCTTTCCGGTCGGCGTCGTGGAACAGGGCAGGGCCCTCCCGTGCAGGGCGGGCCGGCCGGCCGATACGTCGTCCCTGATACGTCCAGCGCAGAGGGGCACCGATGCCCCGGCCGGAATGTCGGCGTCCGCCGGATGAAGCGGGACGCCGGGCGAACCTGTCAGGGCACGAGTTCGGCGGGTGCTCCATTGGTCGCCGGTCCAGCGCGGTGGGAAGCTGCTCACAGGAGGAGGCGCCATGCCGGAACCGGAGAAGAACCCGGAGAAGACCAAGGCTCAGGGGGCTCTCCCCTATGTGCCTGCGCGCGGAGGCATCCCGGCGCTTCGCCGGGCAGCCGCCGACTGCCACGGCTGCCCGCTGTATGCCGACGCCACGCAGGTGGTCTTCGGCGCGGGCCCCGCCACGGCGCGCCTGATGCTGGTCGGGGAGCAGCCGGGCGACCAGGAGGACCGGGCCGGGGAACCGTTCGTGGGCCCGGCCGGACGGCTCCTGCGCAGGGCTCTCGACGAGGCCGGAATCGACGTGGAGCAGGCGTATCTCACCAACGCGGTCAAGCACTTCAAGTTCGCGCCCGTGGGCGAAGGCCGCAAGCGCCGGATCCACAAGGCACCGAACCTCCGGGAACTGACCGCCTGCCGCCCCTGGCTGGAGGCCGAGGTGGAGCGGGTCGACCCCGAGCTCGTCGTCGCTCTGGGGGCGACGGCGGGCAAGTCTTTGCTGGGCAGTTCCTTCAAGGTGTCCGAGTCGCGCGGAGCGCTGCTCTCCCTCCCCTCGGGGACGGAGCTGCCGATGTCCGCCGACGGCAAAGGCGAAGCCGCCGGGAGCCGCCACCTGCTCGCCACCGCGCACCCTTCGGCGGTGCTGCGCGCGAAGGACAGGAACGAGGCGTTCGATGGTCTGGTGGCCGACCTGAAGGTGGCGTCCCACTTCCTCGGCTGAGGCGCGGACCACGCACCTCGGACCACGCACCTCGGACCACGCACCTCGGACCACGGACCACGGACAGAGAACGGTCTCAGGCTGCCGTGCCCAGCGCCGGTTGCCCCGTGACGTCGCGCTCCCTCGTCGGCAGGAGCACCGGCGTCGTGCCTCCGCGCCTGCGGAGCAGGAGACCCGCGCCTATGGAACCGGCGACGATCAGACCGCCGGACACGAGGGCGCCGCGTGCGCCGGCCAGCTCCATGAGGAGTCCGAGCGCGGGCGGGCCGCCGAGACCCCAGGCGGTACTGATGCTTCCCCACACACCGAGCACCCGGCCCCGCAGGTGCGCGGGCGGGTCGGTCTGCAGAACGGTCGTCCCCGCGGTGTCGGAGACGGACTCGGCCACGGCCATCGGCAGGACGAGGACCAGCAGGACCGCGAACGAGGGCGAGAGCCCGGCCACCACCTGGAGCAGGGCGCCCGCGGCGGCCAGGACGCCCACGAGCCGCACGGACGGCCGCCGCAGCCGGGCGCCGAGGACCGCGCCGATGACGCCTCCGACGGCGAGGACGGTCGAGACCGTGCCGAACGATCCGGCGCCCCCGGCGAGGGGCCCGGTGACGAGCACGGCCAGCGTGAGGGTGTAGTTCCGCCCGAAGACCGCGCTGACACCGGTGACGCCCGCGAGAGCCATGAGCCGGGGCCGCCGCATGAAGTACGTCAGGCCCTGGCGGACGGTCATGTCCTCGCCGACCGGAGCCGGGCCGCTCGCCACCGGGGCGACGGCCGTGTCAGCGGCGCCGGTCCGCCGCAGCGCTCCGAGCGCGGGGCGCAGGAAGGGTATGACCGCGGCCACGAAGAGGAACGAGAACCCGTTCGCGGCGTAGGCGGCGGCCGTGCCCAGGAAGCCGACGGTGACGCCGCCGAGCGCGGCACCGGTGAGGCGGCCCGCGCTGTGGACCAGCGAGCCCACGCCGATGGCGGACGGCACGTCCTCGGGCGGCACGAGATCGTTGCCCAGCAGGGCGCACGCGGGCCCGTCGACCGTGGCGACGACACCCGTGAGGCCGGCCAGCACCATGAGCACGGTCAGATCGAGCCCCCCGGTGGCCACGAGCACGGCCGTCGTGAAGGCGATGGCACCGAGCAGCGCCTGGCTGACCGAGGCGGTGAGCTTGCGCGGCCACCGGTCGACGGCGGCCCCGCCGACGAGGCTCATCAGGAGTCCGGGTGCGGCCTGCACGGACATGGACAGGCCGGTGGCGGCGGCGGACCCGGTGATCTGCAAGACCAGCAGATTCTGCACGGTGAGCTGCATCCAGGTGCCGGCGTTGGACACGAAGTTGGCCAGGGACCACCAGCGCATGCTGCGGTACCGCAGGGAACGCCAGGGCGACCGTGACCCGGACGAGGTGTGAGAAGGCGCGGACGGGGCAGAAGCGGCCGCGGAGGAAGAAGACACGGGCGAGGAAGACACAGAGGCACTCGGAGACTGGAGCGAGCCCGGAAGGACTCAGGTGGGGGTCTCGGCGGGAGTTCGGGACACCGGCTGCACTGCGCGGTCACTCCACCGGAGCTGTCGGGGGCGCCGCGCTCCGGGAGGGACGCCACCAGGGCGCGTCGCAGTGCGCGTGGACGTTCCGTAGTACGGCGACGACCATGGTGGCAGACGAGGCGGACGCGTCCCGGCCCGGCGCCGACCGCCGCGCCGACGAACGGGCCCAACTGCCGCTCTGCGTCGTGACTTTGGTCCTTCTGGTGTGCTTGCTCACACGTCTTCTCACTGGTGTCTGTTCCCAAAACCCCGCCCTCGTTTCGGTGACGGCGGCCACAGGCACCCGCGGTCCGGCGGACGCCATCCCGACGTGCCGAACGGCGCACCGGGCGTCACAGTGGGAAGCGCGGTGGTGACGCGGAGCACCGCCCGGTGCTCGGTTCCAGGGACGGCACAGGCGTGGGCCGCGCTCCGCGAGGCCCGGCCGACCAGGCCCGTTCTTCGGGCAGCCGCCCCCCATAAGGGCGCACGGAAGGAGGCCCTCCCGATGACGAGCATGTTCTCCACGGCGCCGCAGCCGCCTCCCGTGTGGAAGAGGGCTCTGGTGACCGCCGGTGCCGGCTTTCTCGGCTCGCATTTGTGCGAACGCCTGCTGGACGCCGGAGTGGAGGTCGACTGCGTGGACGACCTGGCGGCCGGCTCGGCGCGCAACGTCGAGCACCTGGCCGACCGTCCAGGATTCCGGCTGCTGGAACGAGACCTCGCCCACCCGGGGTGCGCCGACACCCTCGCCGGACCCTACGACCTTGTACTGCACCTCGTGTGCCCGGCGGACAAGGCGCCCCCGGCCCCCCTGGAGGCGCTCGACGCCGGCAGCGCCGGCACCCGCAGCGCCCTCGCCGTCGCCGAGCGGGACGGCGCCCGGTTCCTGCTGGCCTCCACCTGCCTCTTCGCGGGCGACCTGCCCCAAGACGGGCCCGGGCTCGCCGGCGAGCCCGGCAGTGCGCGAGCCGCGCACGAGGCGTCCCAGCGTTTCGCGGAGGCGCTGATCACTGCGTATGTGCGGGCCAAGCGGGCTGACGCGGGCATTGTGCGGATCTTCCCGACGTACGGCCCGCGCATGGCTTCCGGTGGCGGCGGGATGATCCCTGCGTTCATCCGGCAAGCCCTGAGCGGCGGGCCGGTGACCGTGCCCGGTGACGGCGCCGCGAGGCCCTCGCTGTGTTACGTCGACGACACGGCCGAGGGTGTCCTGCGGGTGGCGGCGAGCCGCTCGGTACGGCCGGTCGACATCGGCGCCGACCCCGGGGCGACCGTGGCCGAGATCGCCCGCCAGGTGCTCGGCCTGACCGGTTCCACCGCCCGCGTCGAATGCACCGGGAAGCGAGCCGAAGACCCCGAGCCGCCCGCCCCCGCGACCGGGTTCGCCCACGAACTCTTCGGTTGGACGCCCACGGTCTCCCTGGCGGACGGGCTCAAGCGCACCATCGCCGACTTCCTCGGCGGGCCCACGGACGACGAGGTCCGCAGCCTTCTTCCGCAGGACCACGCCACGGAAAGGGCGGCAGCACGGGCGCGCCGGGCGCCGAAGCGGACGTACGTCCAGCGCGCGCCTGGTGACTGGGCGCCGCGCACACACCTCGCGGCGCCGGTGACCGCCATCCCCCTCGCGGCACGGGTGACCGCCCCGGGGCGCTCCGGGGCAGGCGACACCGGCAAAGCGCTGGTCGTCTGTCTCGGCGGTATGAGCAGCGTCCTGCTGGCCGGGCCCGCCGTCCGCGCGGTCGCGGCCGGAGCCGATCACGTGACGATGGTGTGCGGGCCGCGCGGCGCGCCGGCCGCCGCGCTGCTGCCGCACCTCGACGAGGTCCTCGTCTGGGAGGCGCCCTGGGAGGGCACCCGCCCGCCGCCGGTGGACGAGGCGGACGTCGAAGGGCTGGTTCGGCGCGTGCGGGAAGCGGCGTACGACGTCGCGCTCATCATCACCCCGTTCGAGCAGAGCCCGCTGCCCGCCGCGCTCCTGCTGCGGATGGCACACATTCCCCGCATCGGGGCCGACACGACCGACCACGCCGGGAGCCTCATCGACGTACCCCACCGTCGGCTGCCCGGCCGGCATGACGCCGAAGCGGCGCTCGACACCGCCGCGGCCCTGGGGTTTTCGCTCAGGACCGGCGACGACGGCCGACTGCGCGTGCTTCCGCCCCCCGACACGACCGGCCTCACCGGCAACGGCCCGTATGTCGTCCTGCACCCGGGCGCCGCGACACCGGCCCGCGCCTGGGACGCCGAGCGCGCGGCGGACGTCGTCGCCCTGCTGGCCGACGCGGGCCACCGCGTCGTCGTCACCGGCGGCCCCGCCGAGACTGCCCTGACCCGGCAGGTCAGCGGCGGCACGGCCGTCGACCTCGGCGACCACACGGACCTGCGGACCCTGGCGGGCGTCCTGCGCATGGCCGACGTGGTGATCGCGGGCGACACGGGGCCGGCGCACCTGGCCGCCGCGACCGGCACGCCGGTCGTCTCCGTGGGCTCCCCGGCCGCACCCGCGGAGCACCGCAGCCCCTACGGCGTGCCCGCCGTCCTCCTGGGAGCCGACGTGGAAGCGGGCACCGGCCGTCCCGGCCTGGACAAGGCACTGCCGGACGACGTGGTGCGCGCGGTGCGCAAGCTCATGAAGGAGCGCGTGTGAAAGCAGTTCCTTCAGGCGGAGGGACAATTCCGCCGCAACCGGTGTGTTTCGTACGTGACTGCGAGGGAAACCCGAGGGACAGGCAACCCCTTCGCCGAACACCAGTGGGAAGGAGCAGTACCCATGTCGAACCCACAACAGCCCGAGGTGCGACGCAGTGACAAGGGGGCCGGCACTCCCCAGGACAGCCAGGCCCGCAAGGCGGCGCAGCCAGGCAAGAGCGGTGGCCACGCCCACGGCACCGATCGTGGAGCCAAGGGTGGCGGCAAGGGCGGCGGTGTCCCTGAGGAGCAGCGGCCCGACCACCCGGCCTGAGCCCGCATCGCATCCAAGGAGAAGTGCAGACCTGCCGGGTCGCCGTCGGCCCGTCCCCCGCCCCGCCCCCTGCCCGCGAGCACGCGACGAGAGGGCGGGGCTACGTGTCCGTGCGCTCCGTCGGCCCGGCCGCGAGCCTTCCCCGCGCCGCCCCTCAGCCCACCGCGAGCCCTCCCCGTACCCGCCCCTCAGCCCACGTATCGCCGGGCGGAGGAACGCCGTTGCGCCTCCTCCAGGAGCCGCAGTCGCGCCTCGACCTCCGTCGGCAGGACCCGGCGCTCGCGCAGCACCCAGGGCAGGGCCACCGTGGCCTCGGCGAAGGCGCGCAGCGACACGGCATCGCGCGGGACGGTGCGGGCCAGGTGCAGGGTGCGGCGCAGCGCGGGCCCGGCCGGGCGGCGCAGCCAGGTGAACCACAGGGTGTTGCGGATGCCGTGGGCCCGGCGCAGCGTGGAGTCCCGTACGGCTGACGGCTGGTGATGGATCGTCAGGTCGTCGGCGTAGGTGAGCCACCAGCCGTTGGCCGCCAGGTCCACGGCGAGCAGTTCCTCCTCGCCGCCCAGCCACAGGCGGGGATGGAATCCGCCCGCGGCGCGGAAGGCGTCGGTGCGCAGGACGGTCGCGGCGGCCAGGAAGGAGCCCAGCGCGGGCCGGGCAACCAGTCGGGGCCCCGTACGGGCGAGTCGCGCAGTTCCTCGTTGATCGGGTCTTCGGTGCTTCCCGGCTCCACCAGGATGCGGGCGGTGACGGTGGCGAGCGCCGGGTACCGGTCCAGCAGGTCGGCGGCGCCGGACAGGGAGCCGGGTGACCACCAGGAGTCGTCGTCGCAGAACGCCACGTACGGCGTGCGGACCTCGCGGACCGCGAGGTTGCGGCCGACGGCGCCCAGGTTGCGGCCGGGACACAGCAGTCGGACCCCGGGGTGCCGGCGGACGACCGCGTCGGCGGTGCCGTCGCTGGAGGCGTTGTCGACGACGATGATCGTCGGCTGTTCGGGGAGCTCGGCCAGGCGGTCGAGGGTGCGCAGTAGTTCGGGGCGGCGGTTGTGGGTGATCACCACGACGGTGGTGCGGGCGTCGGTCATGGCTGTGCTCCGTCCAGCGTGCGGGCGGCCCGTTCGACGTGCGGGGGCAGGGGGCGGCGGGCGCGCAGGGCGGCGGGCAGCCGCGTCAGGGTCTGGCGCAGCGCCTGCCGGGCGGCCCGGTCGCGGCGGGCGTCGGCGGCCAGGCCCCGGGTGCGGTCCAGGGCGTGCGGCAGCGGGCGGCGCAGCCAGGCAGTGAGCAGTTCGTTGCGCAGGACCCTGACCGAACGGCCGTCGCGCGGCGCCGGGTCGGGGTGGTGGTGGGCGACGACGTCGGGGCAGTGGG
>NZ_JBEZKW010000086.1:0-25768 GCF_040651795.1 Streptomyces sp. NPDC048361 | reverse complement strand
CCCTTCCGTCAAGGCTTACCCGGCGGGTCTGCTAAACCCCGGTGGGCCGCGCGGTGAAAATCACCGCGCGGCCCCCGGCCGAAACAGAAGTCGCAGGTCAGCCCTTGCGGCTCTGGACCTCTTCGGTGAGCTGCGGGACGACCTGGAACAGGTCGCCGACCACGCCGTAGTCGACGAGGTCGAAGATCGGGGCCTCGGAGTCCTTGTTGACGGCCACGATGGTCTTCGAGGTCTGCATGCCGGCCCGGTGCTGGATGGCGCCGGAGATGCCGTTGGCGATGTAGAGCTGCGGCGAGACGGACTTGCCGGTCTGGCCGACCTGGTTGGAGTGGGGGTACCAGCCCGCGTCGACGGCGGCGCGCGAGGCGCCGACGGCCGCGCCGAGCGAGTCGGCGAGGGCCTCGATGATCGCGAAGTTCTCGGCGCCGTTGACGCCGCGGCCGCCGGAGACCACGATCGCGGCCTCGGTCAGCTCGGGGCGGCCGGTCGACTCGCGCGGGGTGCGCGAGGTGACCTTGGTGCCGGTGGCGAGCTCCGAGAAGGTGACGGAGAGCGCCTCGACGGTGCCGGCGGCGGGGGCGGCCTCGACGGCGGCCGAGTTCGGCTTGACCGTGATGACCGGGGTGCCCTTGGAGACACGGGACTTGGTGGTGAAGGAGGCGGCGAACGCGGACTGCGTGGCCACCGGGCCCTCGTCGCCGGCTTCGAGGTCGACGGCGTCGGTGATGATGCCGGCGCCGATGCGCAGCGCGAGGCGGGCGGCGATCTCCTTGCCCTCGGCGGAGGACGGGACGAGCACGGCCGCGGGCGACACGGCCTCGTACGCGGCCTGGAGGGCGTCGACCTTCGGCACGACGAGGTAGTCGGCGAACTCGGGAGCGTCGGCGGTGAGGACCTTGACCGCGCCGTGCTCGGCGAGCGCGGCGGCGGTGTTCTCGGCGCCGGCGCCGAGCGCCACGGCGACGGGCTCGCCGATGCGGCGGGCCAGCGTCAGCAGTTCGAGGGTGGGCTTGCGGACGGCACCGTCCGCGTGGTCGACGTAGACCAGAACTTCAGCCATGGGACTTCAATCTCCTGCAAGTGCGAAGAAAAGGCGGGCAGTTGAGGGGCTCGGCGAGCCCTAAGTGCGCGGTGGTCCGAAATGGTTCCCGGACCGGGCGGGCACTTAGATGAACTTCTGGCTCGCGAGGTACTCGGCGAGCTGCTTGCCGCCCTCGCCCTCGTCCTTGACGATCGTGCCGGCCGTGCGGGCCGGGCGTGCGGCCGCGGAGTCGACGGCGGTCCAGGAGCCTTCGAGGCCGACCTCGTCGGCCTCCAGGTCCAGGTCGCCGAGGTCCAGGGACTCCACCGGCTTCTTCTTGGCGGCCATGATGCCCTTGAAGGACGGGTAGCGGGCCTCGCCCGACTGGTCCGTCACGGAGACGACGGCCGGCAGGGAGGCCTCCAGCTGCTCGGACGCGGCGTCGCCGTCGCGGCGGCCCTTCACGGTGCCGTCCGCGACCGAGACCTCGGAGAGCAGCGTGACCTGGGGGACGCCGAGGCGCTCCGCGAGCAGCGCGGGAAGGACGCCCATGGTGCCGTCGGTGGAGGCCATGCCGCAGATGACCAGGTCGTAGCCGGTCTTCTCGACGGCCTTGGCCAGGAGCAGCGAGGTGCCGATCACGTCGGTGCCGTGCAGGTCGTCGTCCTCGACGTGGACGGCCTTGTCGGCGCCCATCGACAGCGCCTTGCGCAGCGCGTCCTTGGCGTCCTCGGGGCCGACGGTCAGCACGGTGATCTCCGCGTCGTCCGCGCCGTCGGCGATCTGCAGTGCCTGCTCGACCGCGTACTCGTCGAGCTCCGAAAGGAGGCCGTCGACGTCGTCGCGGTCGACGGTCAGGTCATCGGCGAAGTGCCGGTCGCCGGTGGCGTCGGGCACGTACTTCACACAGACAACGATCCTCAAGCTCACGCCGGCTCTCCTACTGCATCGTCATTTCTGGGCTGCCTTGATGCACGCAGCATAGGCGCCTGATGGGGCGGTTTCCGGTCGGGGCGACCGGCGCTCCGAACGAAATATTACTCGCCAGTACACCCAGCTTATTCCCCGTAAGCAAGCGCTTTGAACTGTGACCTTGCCAACGGTGAGTGATCGCCCGGTCAGGGAACTCTCAGTCGCGCAGCGCGTTGAAGCGGCCCTGGTGGTAGAGGAGGGGCCGGCCGGCACCCGCGGGGTCGCCGACGAGCGCCTGCGCGAGCACGATGCGGTGGTCGCCGGCCGGGACGCGGGCCACGACCTTGCAGACCAGCCAGGCCAGCACGCCGCCGAGGACGGGCACCCCCTGGTGACCGGCGTGCCAGTCGGTGGCCGGGCCGAACCGGTCGGCGCCGCTGCGGGCGAAGGTGGCGGCGAGCTCCTGCTGGTGCTCGCCGAGTATGTGTACGCCGATGTGGTCGGCCTCGGCGACGACGGGCCAGCTGGAGGAGCCGGTGCCGATCCCGAAGGAGAGCAACGGAGGCTCCGCGGCGACGGAGTTGAGGGAGGTCGCGGTGAAACCGACGGGGCGGCCGCCGCGCTGTGCGGTGATCACCGCAACGCCCGCCGCGTGCCGGCGGAAGACCGACTTGAGCAGTTCGGGGGAGGCTGTCTGGGGGGTTTCGAGCTCGGATGAGGCCGTCACGGCGGAATCCTTCTGCGGTGGGTGCGACAAGGGCTGCGGGTGGTCAGCAGCCCGGACAGCGCGCGCTCGCACAGCGAGCGAGGTCCACGTGGGCGCGTCCGTGAAGAAGGAGGTTTGTCGGCACACCGTCAGACTGTCGATTCGGCGCGCTCCCAGTCAAGTGCCTGCCGTGATGTGGGAGATGACTCACGGACGAAACCGTGGACGCGCGCCGGGCGGCTCGCCGCGCCGGTGCCGCGCCCCTCACACCGCCCGCCCCAGCGCGGCGATGACGTCCACGCGGCGCGGCTGCCCGCCGGCCCTGCGCACGATCGCCCCGTGCGCGTCGAGCACCAGCACGGTCGGGGTGGCGGTGATCTCCAGCTCACGTACGAGGCCGAGCCGCTCCTCGGCGTCGATCTCCACGTGCGCGACGCCCTCGACCATCGCGGCGACCTCCGCCAGGGTGCGCCGGGTCGCCCGGCAGGGCTGGCAGAAGGCGCTGGAGAACTGCACCAGGGTGGCCCGCCGCCCCAGCGGGACCCCCAACTCGGCCTCGCCGAGCCTGCGCTCGCCGCCGTCCCGCACACCGCCTGCCATCGCCGCCGCTCCCCCTCGTCTCTTCACACCGCCACTACCTGCCCCGTCGTACCGTTGCAGCGCGCACCGCTCCGCATTGATTCCCAGGTCTCCCGCCTGCGAAGACGTGATGAGAATCTCTCCCGGGCCCCGTGCCAGGACTGGCCAGCCCGGCGCAGATCGGGCACCATCTGCCCAAAGCCTAAAACCTACGGCTGCGTAACTTATTTCTCCGGGAGCACCCTCCCCGGGCACACGAAGGGTCTCCCCTGAGATGGCAGAACTCGTCTATCGACCGGTCATCGGCGCCGCACGCGCGATGTTCAAGGCGCTCGACCTGAAGATCGACACCCAGGGTTCGGAGAACATCCCGCGCACCGGCGGGGCGGTGCTCGTCAGCAATCACATCAGCTATCTCGACTTCATCTTCACGGGCCTCGCCGCGCTGCCGCAGAAGCGGCTGGTGCGGTTCATGGCCAAGGAGTCGGTGTTCCGGCACAAGATCTCCGGCCCGCTGATGCGCGGCATGAAGCACATCCCGGTCGACCGCAAGCAGGGTGAGGACGCCTACCAGCACGCGCTGGCGTCGCTGCGGTCCGGTGAGGTGATCGGCGTCTTCCCGGAGGCGACGATCTCGCAGTCGTTCACGCTGAAGAGCTTCAAGTCGGGTGCGGCGAGGCTGGCCCAGGAGGCCGGGGTGCCGCTGATCCCGATGGCGCTGTGGGGCACGCAGCGGGTCTGGACCAAGGGCCGGCCGCGGAACTTCAAGCGCAGCCACATCCCCGTCACCATCCGCGTCGGCGAGCCCGTGGAGGCGCCCGCCGACCAGTACGCGGGCGCCATCTCGCGGCGGCTGCGCGAGCGCTGCCAGGAGCTCCTCGAAGCCGCCCAGCGCGCCTATCCCGTACGCCCCAAGGACGCCGGCGACACCTGGTGGGTGCCGGCCCACCTCGGCGGTACGGCGCCCACGCCCGAGCAGGTCAAGAGCCGCGAGGCGACGGGCTGAATCGTCACTCCTGTACGAGTGCGGGGACTTCCGCGGAGCTGCGCGTACCGTTCCGCTCGGAGCGGTGGAGCCTCACAGTTCGGTCGGGTAGACCGGCCAGAGCGCGGGCCGATCTGGGGCGGCCTTGAGCGCTGCCACGACCGCCGGATGAGGCGCAGCGTAAAGCCCCGGGTAGTCCACTTCACTGAACTCGGGCCGTACCTGCCAGGCCAGGCGCTCCTCGTCGAGGGAGAACCGGGCGTCGACGCCCGGCTTGTTGCCTCGGGCGTCGACGCGGGCCCAGACGCCCGTGTCCGGCAGCCGTAGCGCGACGAGGCCGTGCACGAGCGGGTTCGAGCCGTCGTCGTCGGCGAGGCGCTGGTAGCAGAGGGCTGCGGGGATCTTCTCGGCGCGCAGCAGGGCGGCGAGTGCGTGGGCCTTGGCGCAGCAGATCCCGGTGCGCTGTGCGAGGACGTCGGAGGCGCGCCAGGTCACCCGGAGGTCGCCGGAGTCCCCGGAGTGCGGGATCTCGTCCCGTACGAACGTGTAGGCCGCTTCGGCGTATGTGTATGCGTCAGCCGCACCAGACGCGAGCCGGGTGGCGGTTTCCCGCACCAGGGGGTGCAGGTGATCGACGACGTCGTCGGCGGTTAGGTAGGCGGCAAGTTGGGGGTGGCGCTGGATGAGTTCCATGACACGGGAAGGTACGAATGCGACCGGCCGTCAGTCAATGTATTTACGGCCGATCACATAGGTATGCAGCTCGGTTCATGGCGGCGGATCCAGCGGCCGGGGTGGGCTAGCGCGCCATTTCTTCCTTCAGGGCCATAAGGAAGCCGTCGACGTCGTCCTCGGTGGTGTCGAAGGAGCACATCCAGCGGACGTCGCCGGCGGCCTCGTCCCAGAAGTAGAAGCGGTAGCGCTTCTGGAGCCGTTCGCTGACGTCGTGCGGCAGGCGCGCGAACACGGCGTTGGCCTGCACCTCGTGGAGGATCTCCACGCCGTCGACCTGACGCACGCCCTCGGCGAGGCGCTGTGCCATCGCGTTGGCGTGGCGGGCGTTGCGCAGCCACAGGTCCTTGGCGAGCAGTGCTTCCAACTGCACCGATACGAAACGCATTTTGGAGGCGAGCTGCATCGACATCTTGCGGATGTGCTTCATCTGGCGGACCGCGTCCGGGTTGAGGACGACGATCGCCTCGCCGAAAAGCATCCCGTTCTTGGTGCCGCCGTACGACAGGACGTCCACGCCGACCGCGTTGGTGAACGTACGCATCGGCACGTTCAGGGAGGCGGCGGCGTTGGATATCCGGGCACCGTCGAGGTGGACCTTCATGCCGCGCTCGTGGGCGTGGTCGCAGATCGCCTTGATCTCGTCGGGCGTGTAGACCGTGCCCAGCTCGGTGTTCTGGGTGATCGAGACGACCTGCGGCATGGCGCGGTGCTCGTCCTCCCAGCCCCAGGCCTGGCGGTCGATGAGTTCGGGCGTCAGCTTGCCGTCGGGGGCGGCCACGGTGAGCAGCTTGAGGCCGGCCATCCGCTCGGGGGCGCCGCCCTCGTCCACGTTGATGTGGGCGCTCTCGGCGCACACCACGGCGCCCCAGCGGTCGGTCAGCGCCTGGAGCGCGGTCACGTTGGCTCCGGTGCCGTTGAACACCGGGAACGCCTCGGCGCTCGCGCCGAAGTGGCTGTGCATGACGCGCTGGAGGTGCTCGGTGTAGTCGTCCTCGCCGTAGGCGATCTGATGGCCGCCGTTGGCGAGGGCGATGGCCGCGAGGACCTCGGGGTGTGCGCCGGCGTAGTTGTCGCTGGCGAAGCCGCGCACCGCCGGGTCGTGGTGGGCTCGGGCGTCCGTCCTCACGGCTTGGGGGTCAGCCACAGGCGTTGTCCGTTCACTTCCTGGGCGGGCTTGTCCCACACTCCGGCGATGGCGTCGGCCAGCTCCGTGACGTCGGTGAAGCCCGCGAACTTCGCGTTGGGTCGCTCGGCGCGCATCGCGTCGTGCACCAGCGCCTTGATCACCAGGATCGCAGCTGCGGCCTGTGGCCCGTCCTCACCCCCGGCCTTGCGGAAGGCGTCGCCGAGCGACAGCGTCCACGCCTCGGCGGCGGCCTTGCCCGCGTTGTAGGCGGCGTTGTTGGCCGTGGGCTTGTGCGCGCCGGACTGGCTGACCAGGACGTAACGCCCCCGGTCGCTGCGCAGCAGCCCGTCGTGGAAGGCGAGCGAGGTGTGCTGCACGGTCTTGATCAGCAGCTTCTCCAAGAGGTCCCAGTCGGCCAGGTCCGTCTCCGGGAAGGAGGTGGCGCCGCGCCATCCGCCGACGAGATGGACCACGCCGTCGACGCGTCCGAAGTCCTTCTGGATGCGGTCGGCCCAGTCCCGGGTGGCCTGGAGGTCGAGGAGGTCGACGGTGTCGCCGGTGACGGTGGCTCCGCCGTGTGCGTACCGCGCGGCGTCCACGGCCGAGGCCAGGCGCTCCGGATCGGAGTCGGAGCCCACGACGACCGCGCCCGCTTCCGCGAGCCGCAGCAGGGCGGCGCGGCCGGCGGGTCCCGCGGCTCCGGCCACGGCGACGACGGCGCCGTTGAGAGGTCCGTTGTTCATCTTCCTCGCCCCTTCCGAAGCTTCCGTGGTCTGCGAACCCTCCGTGACGTCCGAAGCTTCCGTGGCGTCTGGACCTTCCGTACGTGAGCTCACGCGGCGGCCCCGGCCGGAGCGGAAGCGGCGGTGATCCCCTTGGTGGAGGCGATCACGTTCTTCAGCTTCTTGGAGAGCGCCTCATAGAACATGCTGAGCGGAAACTCGTCCGGAAGCACGTCGTCGACGAGTTTGCGGGGCAGCAGCGTCAGGTCCAGCGCGTCGGGGCCCTTGGCCCAGCGGGATCCCGGGTGCGGGGCGAGGTAGGTGGAGACCAGGTCGTACGCCGCGAACCAGTGGACGAGCTTGGGGCGGTCGATGCCGTCGCGGTACAGCTTCTCGATCTCGGCGCACAGCTGGTTGGTGACCTGCGGGGCGCGCTCCCAGTCGATGTGCAGCTTGTTGTCGGTCCAGCGCACCACGTCGTGCTTGTGGAGGTAGGCGAAGAGGAGCTGGCCGCCGAGCCCGTCGTAGTTGCGGACGCGGTCGCCGGAGACCGGGAAGCGGAACATCCGGTCGAAGAGCACCGCGTACTGCACGTCGCGGCCGTGCTGATTGCCCTCGGCCTCCAGCTTCACGGCCTCCTTGAAGGCGGTGAGGTCGCAGCGCAGCTCTTCGAGGCCGTACATCCAGAACGGCTGGCGCTGCTTGATCATGAAGGGGTCGAACGGCAGGTCGCCGTGGCTGTGGGTGCGGTCGTGGACCATGTCCCACAGGACGAACGCCTTCTCGCAGCGCTCCTGGTCGGACACCAACTCCTGGATGTCCTCGGGCAGTTCGAGACCGAGGATGTTCACGGACGCCTCGGTGACGGCACGGAAACGGGCCGCCTCACGGTCGCAGAAGATGCCGCCCCAGGTGAAGCGCTCGGGGGCCTCGCGCACGGCGATGGTCTCGGGGAAGAGGACCGCCGAGTGGGTGTCGTAGCCCGCGGTGAAGTCCTCGAAGGTGATGCCGCAGAAGAGCGGGTTGTCGTAGCGGGTGGCTTCGAGCTCGGCGAGCCACTCCGGCCAGACCATGCGCAGCACGACCGCTTCGAGGTTGCGGTCGGGGTTGCCGTTCTGCGTGTACATGGGGAAGACGACCAGGCGCTGGAGTCCGTCGGCGCGGTCGGCGGCCGGGTGGAACTGGAGCAGCGAGTCCAGGAAGTCGGGCACGTCGAAGGCGCTGTCGGCCCACTTGCGCAGGTCGGCGACGAGCGCGCGGTGGTAGCGCTCGTCGTGCGGCAGCAGCGGCGAGAGCTCCTCGATCGCGGATATCACCTGGTCGAGGGTGGCCTCGACGGCGGCGCGCGCGGGAGCGCCCTCGGCGTCGAAGTCGATGGATCCGTCCTTGGACTGCCAGGGCCGGATCTCCTCGACGGCATTCTTGAGCGCGGGCCACGCGGGGTGGTCGACCACCCGCCGGTCGGTTACTGCGCCCCCCACGGCCGGGTCCTGCACAAGAATTTCCGTCATGTCACTTCCTCCACAGGAGAACCTCGCGTCAGGACACCGTATCGGTGTTCGGTTCTCTCGCTCAAGAGGGGGATCAATAAATTATCCTGCCCGCTTCCTGTTGGGCCGCTCTTCTTCCTGCGTTGATGCAATGGTGCGGCGATGGCTGCGGTTTGGCGAGCGGAGGGCGACAGGGCCGGGGCCCGCCGCGGGGCGGGCTTCCCGCCGCCCCGGGGCGGATCCCGCCGCCCCGGGGCGGCGGGATCCGCCGCTGCGGGGGCGCACGCGTCCCGGGGCGACGACGGCGCCCGGCGGACGAGGTCAACGGCGGCTTCCTGCGCGCGGCACAGGGGTGCGCGGTGGGATCCGCCAAGGCCGGTCTCAAGATCACGGAGGTTCTCACGGGCCCTGATGGGGTTGTGGCGGGGCCTCGTGCTCACTTCAATTCGCCCTATGACCAGTCGTCATTCCCCCCACCCTCCCGAAACGGCGCGGCCGTTGCCGGCGACCGCCTGGGCGGTGCTCGGGCTGCTCTCCTTCCCCGGCGAGCGGACCGGCTACGAGCTCAAGAAGTGGGCCGACGCCTCGCTTCGCTTCTTCTACTGGTCGCCCGCGATCAGCCAGGTCTACGCCGAGCTGCGCCGCCTGGAGGCACTCGGGTACGCCACCTCGCGGCGCTCGGGGCCCGAGGAGCCACGCGCCAAGCGGCGGTACACGATCAGCGAGGCCGGCCGCACAGCCCTCGCCGACTGGGCCGAATCCGCCGACGCGAGCGGGCCGCCCGTCCTCAAGCATCCGCTGGTGCTGCGGATCTGGCTCGGGCACCTCGCCACCCCCCACCGGCTGCGCTCGCTCGTCGAAGACCACCTGGTCCGTACCGAGAGCGAGCTGAGGCACGTCAGAAGGGCGCTGGCGCACGCCGAGGAGAACGAGGAGTGGGCGCATCCGCGGATCGCGCTGCGCTGGAGCGAGCTGCGGGAGCTGGCCGAGCTGGAGCTGGCGCGCGCGATGCTCGCGGACCTGGACCGGCTGGCGCAGCCGCAGGGGGGAGAACCGGCCCCTCACGACGGGTGGCCGGGCCCCGGGTGAGGCACGGACGGCGGGCGCGTCAAGGGCTGGAGGAATCGCCCACGGGCGGGTGACGCGGGTTGGCCCGCGCAGGGTGCGTACAGGTAGGACGGAGTGCCCCCCGCCTCTCGTACGCAACCCGGAGCCGCGCCCATGAGCATCCGCGCCGTCCTAGTCGCAGCCCTGATCACCGGCTTCCTGCTCGGGATCGCGTCAACTCACGAGGACCGCCCCGACGGCCCGCGCGAGCCGGGGTCGGTAGCGGTGGCGGGCCGTTAGGCTGCGGCTGCCGCGTGCGGACGGGACCGCGTCGCGCGCGCATACCGCCGTCGACGGAAGCGAGGCCTGTCTTGACGTTCCTCACCATCGGTCATCGCGGGGTCATGGGTGTCGAGCCGGAGAACACCCTGCGTTCCTTCGTCCACGCAGAACGCGTGGGCATGGACGTCATCGAACTCGATCTGCATCTCAGCAAGGACGGCGCCCTCGTCGTCATGCACGACGCCGAGGTCGACCGCACCACGGACGGCAGGGGGCCCGTCGGGGAGATGACCCTCGCCGAGCTGCGGGAACTGGACGCGGGTCACGGCGAGCGCATCCCCGTGTTCGAGGAAGTGCTCGACGCCGTGAAGACCCCGATCCAGGCAGAGATCAAGGACGTCGCCGCGGCCCGTTCGCTGGCCGAGGTGATCGAGCGGCGCGATCTGGTGGGCCGGGTGGAGGTCCTGTCGTTCCACGACGCGGCGCTCGCCAAGATCGCCGCGCTGGTACCGGGCGTACGGACCGGGCTCGTCGACGACGACTGGGGGCCCGACCTCATCGACCGGGCCCGGGCCGTCGGCGCGCGGAGTCTGGTCCTGAGCATCGAGCGGATCACCCTGGAGACCGTCGAGCAGGCTCACGCGGCCGGGCTCAAGGTGATCGGCTGGACCGTGAACACCCAGGACCATCTGCGTCTCGTACGCGCCCTGCAACTGGACGGCGCGACGACCGACTACCCGGAGATCCGCCGAACCGGCCGCTTCACCGCGTAAGGCGTCACCGCCCGGGACTCACCGGCCGGGACTGACCGCCCGGGGCTGACCGGCCGGGACTCACCGGCCGGGGCTGACCGCCCGGGGCGCGCTCAGCCCAGCTCCTTGACCAGGAGCTCGAACGCGAGGTCGTCGCGCTGCGGCACACCGAAGCGCTCGTCGCCGTACGGGAAGGGCGTCAGCTTTCCCGTACGGCGGTAGCCGCGCCGTTCGTAGAACGCGATGAGTTCCTCCCGGAGCGAGATCACCGTCATGTGCATCTCGCGCACACCCCACTCGGCCCGCACCACGCGCTCGGCCTCGGCGATGATCTGCTTGCCGAGGCCCGCGCCCTGGAGGGCGGGAGCGACCGCGAACATGCCGAAGTAGGCCGCGTCCCCCCGGTGTTCCAGCTGGCAGCAGGCGACGAGGACGCCGTCCCGTGCCACGGTGAGCAGCTTGCTGCCGGGTGTGGTGATGACCGCGCGCACCCCTTCGGGGTCGGTGCGCCGGCCCTGCAGGATGTCGGCCTCGGTGGTCCAGCCGGCGCGGCTCGCGTCGCCCCGGTAGGCCGACTCGATGAGCGGCACCAGCGCCTCGACGTCTGCTTCCGTGGCGTCCCGGTAGCTCAGCTCCGCGGCGGCGCGTGCGGCGGTGTCCATCGTGCGGTCTCCCTGCTGATCGGTGGTGGGGGGTTGATCGGTTCTGCGGGGTCTCCCGAGCGTATCCCGGCGGTTAGGGTCGCTTGCCATGGTGCATGTACTGAGCAGCCGGACCCTTCTGCGCCCCACCGACCCCGAGCGTTCGCGCGCCTTCTACGGCGAGCGGCTCGGGCTCGCGGTCTACCGCGAGTTCGGTACGGGCCCCGAGCGCGGCACCGTCTACTTCCTGGGCGGCGGATTCCTGGAGGTGTCCGGCCGTGCGGAGCAGCCGCCGGCCCCGGGGCTCCAGCTGTGGCTCCAGGTCGCGGATGCGGCGGCGGCCCACGAGGAGCTCGTGGAGCGCGGGGTCGACGTCGTGCGGCCCCCGGTGCGCGAGCCGTGGGGGCTCGTCGAGATGTGGATCGAGGACCCGGACGGGGTCCGGATCGTGGTGGTGGAGGTCCCCGCCGACCATCCGCTGCGCTATCGGGCCTGACGCCCCGGCCTGGCGTCCTCCCGGGTGCCTCGCCCCCGACGGCAGGCAGCCGGCAGCCGGCCCGCGGTGATCCCCCCGCGCGCTCCCCCTGTGTGTCCCTGCGCCCGCGTATGCGGCCCCTTGGATGGGCATCGACTGGGCGGCAGGCGTCACATCGAGCGGGGAGGTACGCCGTGCACGGTCCGGTGGTGCCCGGCTGGCTGCTCGTCGCGCTGTGCGCGGCGACGGGCTCGTACTGTCTGCTGCGTCTGCGCAGCGGCTCCGAGCAGGCCCGAAGGGCGGCGGGCGGCGAGGCGGTGATGGGGTTCGGGATGGCCGCGATGGCCGTGCCGGCGGCATTCGCCCCGCCCGGGCCGTGGATGACGGGGATGACGGCGGGATACGCGGCGGTCTTCGGCGGGGCGGCGCTGCGCGCCCTGTGGCTGGCGCGCGGCGGGGCCCATCATCTGCACCATGTGGTGGGTTCGCTCGCGATGGTCTACATGGCGCTCGCGATGGCGCCGGGCGGCGGCGACCCGGCCCACGAAGGGCACACGGGCCACGCCGGGCACGCGGCGGGCGGGGTTCCGCTGCTGACCGGGGCGCTGCTGCTGTACTTCGCGGGCTACGTCCTGTCGACAGGGACGCGGCTGCTGCCGTCGGCGGGCGGCACGGGGTCGCACGGCGCCGCGCGACCCGTGCCGTGGGGCGCCCGACCGGAACTGGCGCTCGCGTGCCGTCTGTCGATGGGCATCGCCATGCTCGCGATGCTGGTGACGGTCTGATCCCCGGCGCCAGGGATTGTCCGGGGCGTGGGCAGCTTGGCCGGAGGGCATACGCCAGCGGACCATCGTGGCGTACGTCACTTGCGGCCCGCGGAGATACCTATGCCGGCGGCCCCGCTCATAGGCTGAGACCATGACGGTCTCCCTCGCGTTGCTGGTGCTCGGCCTGGTGTCCGCCGTCGCCGCCCCGCGACTGCTCGCCCGCGCCGACTGGGTCGAGCGTGAGCCGGTGGTGGCGCTGTGGGTCTGGCAGTGCGTGGTGGCGGCGGTCCTGCTCTGCTTCGGGCTGGCGATGGTGTTCAGTGCCGCGTCGGCGTGGCGCACCGTGCGGGGCCAGGTGTTCGCGCCCGCTCCCCGTGCCGTCGTCGAGGCGTACGCGCTCGGGCCGTACGGGCCCTGGTCGGCGGCGCTCGCGGTGGTGCTCTTCCTCGGTGGGGCCTGGACCGGGGCGATGCTCACGCGGGAGATCAGGGACAGCTGGGCGCGCCGGCGCCGGCGCCGCGCGGAACTGCGGCTCCGCTCCCCGCTGCTGCCCGGCGAGGAACCGTCGGGCGAGCGTCTCGTGGTCCTTGAGGCGGCCCGGCCGGACGCCTGGTGGCTGCCCGGCCAGATGCCCCAACTGGTCATCACCACGGCGGCACTTCAGCGCCTGAAGGGCCGTCAGCTCGATGCGGTGCTCGCCCATGAGCTGGGGCACGCGCGGGCCCGCCACGACTGGCTGCTGCACTGTTCGGGCGCGCTGGCCCGGGGGTTCCCGCAGGTGCCGGTGTTCGCCGCGTTCCGCGACGAGATGCACCGTCTGGTGGAGCTGGCCGCGGACGATGTGGCGTCGCGCCGCTTCGGCCGGCTCACGATCGCGCTCGCCCTTGTCGAACTCAACGAGCACCGCGGGGTGTTCGGGCCCTGCCCCACGCCGGACGGTCAGCTCCCCCGGCGGGTGCACCGGCTCCTGTCGGCGGCTCCCCGGCTGCCCGCGAGCCACCGGCTGCGGCTGACCGCGTCCGCGGCTCTCGTTCCCGCCGTGCCGCTGCTCGTCGCCCTCGTACCGGGCCTGCACGCCCTGGGGTAGCCCTGACGCCGCGGCATCGGGTTGGATCACTGGCATGCTGCTCGCTTCCGCCCCCGTGTCCGCACGACCCTCCGCATGGCTGCGCGCCGGACTCGCCTGTGCCGCGCTCGCCGCGCTCCTGCTGGTCCTGGTCGCGGCCGAGTGGGGTCCGCTGATGGTGTGGGACCGGGCGGTCGCCGGGGCGCTGCACCGCCGCGCGACCGCCGACGCCGGGCTGACCCATGTGAACCGGCTGCTGAGCGACTGGGTGTGGGACCCGTGGGCGATGCGCGCCCTGCTCGCGGTGGCCGTGGTCTTTCTGCTGCGGCGCGGCGAGCGGCTGCTCGCGCTGTGGGTCGCGGCGACGAGCGCCGGCGGTACGGCCGTGCAACAGGGTCTGAAGGCGGCCGTCGGCCGGGAGCGGCCGCACTGGCCGGACCCGGTGGCCTCCGCCTCGTACGCCGCGTTCCCGTCCGGCCACGCCCTGGGGGTGACGGTCGCGTTCGGGCTCGTGGTCTGGCTGCTCGTGCTGCACGGGGTGCGGCGCGGGGTGTGCTGGGCCGTCTTCGCGGTGGGGGTGGTCTCCGCGCTCGGGGTGGGGTTCACGCGGCTGTTCCTCGGCGTGCACTGGTTCTCGGACGTGGTGGGCGGCTGGCTGACAGGGGTGGCCGTCGTCACGCTGAGCGCGGCGGCCCACCGGCGGCTGGTCTTGAACCGGCCGCGCTGAGCACGCGAGGATCACGGGCATGACGATCAGAGGATCACGCGTATGACGATCAAGGGCGTTCTCTTCGACTTCTCCGGCACCCTCTTACGGGTCGAGCCCGTCAATGAGTGGCTCTCCGCGGTGCTCGACGCCTGCGCCATCGCGCTGCCGGAGGCCGAATTCGCGCGGTGCGCACGGGAGTTGGAGGAGGCCGGGGCGCTGCCCGGCGGCGCCGACCCGCTGCGGATGCCCGCGCATCTGGCGGAGCTGTGGAGTGTGCGCGACCAGAGCGGCGACCTGCACCGCCGGACGTACACGGGGCTCAGCCGCATGGTGGAGCTGCCCGACCCGCGTCTGTACGACCTGCTCTACGACCGCCATATGACCCCGGCTGCGTGGCGTCCGTACGCGGACACCAAGGCGGTCCTCGTGGCGCTGCGGGAGCGCGGCATCGGGATCGGCGTAGTGAGCAACATCGGCTGGGACCTGCGGCCGGTCTTTCGCGCGCACGGCCTGGACGACTTCGTGGACGCGTACGTGCTGTCCTTCGAGCACGGGGTGCAGAAGCCTGACGCGCGGCTGTTCCGGGTGGCCTGCGATGCGCTCGGGCAGGCGCCCGGCGAGGTGCTGATGGTGGGTGACAGCCGCCGGGCGGACGGCGGAGCCGCGGCGCTCGGTTGCGGCGTGCACTTCGTGGACCATCTGCCGGTCGCCGAGCGCCCGGAGGGTCTGCGGCCGGTGCTCGCGCTCGTCGGCGCGGACGCGGGTCACCGGTAGGACGAAGAAGGGCTACCCGTTCGAGGTGATCCCCCGCGTCACCCCGAACGAGCAGCCCATGCGCAGGTCAGACCCCCCTGAGGGGGTACCGTCCCGCGACAGCCTGAGTATATTGGCTCTGAGCCAGTCAACGCAGGAGTTACAGCATGTCCCCGCGCAGCGCATCGGTCAATGAAGAATTGCGCAGACGTTCTCGCGAGCGGCTGCTGCAAGCCACAGTGGAGCTGGTGGCGGAACGGGGCTACGAATCGACGACGCTCGGCGCCATCGCCGACCGGGCTGGTTCGGCCCGCGGCCTGGTGTCGTACTACTTCCCTGGCAAGCGTCAGCTGCTCCAGTCCGCCGTGCACCGCCTCATGCATCTGACCCTGGAGGCGGGGCTGGAGCGCGAGCCGCGGACCACCGACGGGCGCGAGCGGCTGGCCCGCGCGATCGACGCGATCCTCGGGCTCACCCACTCCCAGCCGGTCCTCATGCGCGCGCACATGGCGGGGATCCTGCAGGCCCAGGGGTTCGTGCAGTGCCCCGAGCAGCAGCGCCTCGCCGCCTTGTTGCGGGACACCGTCGAGCGGTACGGCTCGCGGGACGTGGACCGTGAGTATCCGATGCTGCGCGCCAACCTGATGGGCGCCGTCTTCGCCGCGCTCCTTCCGGGTGCCCCCATGGACGCGGTGACCCTGCGGGCCGAGCTGTTCCAGCGCTACGGACTCGACTGGGACCGCGGGTCGCCACCGAGCCCAGCCCCCTGATCGGCGGCGCCCCCTGTCCGCCGCGGGCGCGGCGGTGCCATCCTGAATACGTCCGCAGTCTTCCGCGGGCTTCCGTGGCCTTCCGTGGTTCTTCGCGGTCCCCGCGGTCTCCCGCGGTCCTTCGTGGTTTCTCTGTCGAGGAGCGCCCGCCATGCTGCGCATCGCCGTCGTGGGGTCGGGGCCGAGCGGTGTCTACACCGCCCAGAGCCTGGTGGAGCAGAGCGCGGTCGCGGAGGTCCGGGTCGACGTCCTGGACCGGCTGCCCTGCCCGTACGGTCTGGTTCGCTACGGGGTCGCCCCGGACCACGAGAAGATCAAATCGCTGCAGAACAATCTGCGTTCGGTCCTGGAGGACCCCCGGATCCGTTTCCTGGGGCACGTGGAGGTGGGCCCCGGCGGTGTCCCGCCCGAGGTGCTGCCGCGGCTCTACCACGCGGTGGTGTACTGCGTCGGCGCCAAGTCCGACCGGCATCTGGGGATTCCCGGTGAGGACCTGCCGGGCAGCTGCTCGGCCACCGAGTTCGTGTCCTGGTACAGCGCGCACCCCGACTGCGATCCCGGCGGGTTCGTCCTCGGCGCCCGCTCGGCGGTGGTGATCGGTGCGGGCAACGTGGCGGTGGACGTCGCCCGCATGCTGGCCCGCGGCGCGGACGAGCTGCGCCCCACCGACGTGCCGCAGGCCGCGCTCGGCGCGCTCGCCGTGAGCCGGGTGCGCGAGGTGCACATGGCGGCCCGGCGCGGCCCCTCGCAGGCCAGGTTCACCACGAAGGAGCTGCGTGAACTGGGCGCGCTGCCGGGCGCCGATGTGACCGTGTCGCACGAGGAGCTGCTGCGGGACCCCGGCTTCGTCGACCCCTCGGCGCTCGCCGCGCCCGCGCGGCGCAATGTGGAGGTGCTGCGCGGCTGGGTCGACCGCCCCCTGCGGCCCGGTGCGCGCCGGCTGCACCTGCGGTTCCATCTGCGTCCCGTGGAGCTCGTGGAGCGGGACGGCCGGGTCGGCGCGGTGCGTTTCGAGCGGACGGTGCCGGACGGTGCGGGCGGGGTGCTTGGCACCGGAACGTACGAGGAGATCGAGGCGCAGCTGGTACTGCGGGCGGTCGGCTATCTCGGAGTGCCTCCGCGGGGCCTGCCGTTCGACCCGGCGACCGGGACGGTGCCGCACCTGGCGGGGCGGGTGCTGCGCGAGGGCGCGCCGGCGCCGGGCGAGTACGTGGCGGGATGGATCAAGCGCGGCCCGACGGGTGTGATCGGCACCAACCGTCCCTGCGCGAAGGAGACGGTCACCTCGCTGCTCCAGGACGCCCCGCTTCTCGCCGGGCGCACGGTGGCGGCCGAACCACTGGACGTACTACGGGAGTTGGGGCTGCATCCGGTGACCTGGCAGGGCTGGCTCGCGATCGAGCGCGCCGAGGCGGAACTGGGCCACGCCCTCGGACGCCGCTCGGTGAAGATCCCCGACTGGGACGGGCTCCTGACGGCGGCCCTCGACGCGGACTGAGGCCCTACGGGGATGTGGCGCCGGTGCCGAGGCGTCCGGCTTCGCGGTCCGCCGCCTTCAGGACGCTGTCGAGCAGGCCAGGGAAGAGCGCTTCCAGGTCCGCGCGGCGCAGCCCGTTCATCTTGGCGGTGCCCCGGTAGACCTGCTGGATCACGCCGCTCTCGCGCAGCACCCGGAAGTGGTGGGTGGTGGTCGACTTGGTGACGGGCAGCACGAAGTACGAGCAGGAGAGCTCACCCCCGTCGGCGGCGAGCGCCCTGACCACCCGCATCCGCATGGGGTCGGACAGTGCGTGCAGGACGCCGTCCAGGCGGATCTCCTCGCGCGCCGGGTGGGCGAGTTCACGGGTGTTCGTCGTGGTGGTCACGGAGCTCATTGTACGAGGGGCATCGTAGTTTGACATCCCCCGTACTACGATGAGTATCGTACGAGACGTATCCGGCGCCGCACCGGCGCACCGGCCCGTGTCGAGTGGAGTCTGCCGTGTCTGCTGCCAGTGCCCTGTTCGAGCCCTGCACCCTGCGATCCCTGACCATCCCGAACCGGGTGTGGATGGCGCCCATGTGCCAGTACTCGGCCGAGGTCTTCGGGCCGAACGCGGGCGTGGCGAACGACTGGCACTTCGCGCACTACGCGGCCCGCGCGGCCGGCGGCACGGGCCTCATCCTCGTCGAGGCCACCGCCGTCAGCCCCGAGGGCCGGATCTCGCCGGCGGACCTCGGCATCTGGAACGACGCGCAGGTCGCGTCGCTGCGCCGGATCGCCGCGTTCCTGGAGAGGCAGGGCACCGTTCCCGGCATCCAGCTCGCGCACGCCGGACGCAAGGCGTCGACGGACCGGCCCTGGCGCGGCGGTTCACCACTGGAGCCCGGCAGTGAGGAAGGCTGGCAGCCGGTCGGCCCGAGCCCGGTGGCCTGGGGCGAACACCACACCGCGCCCGCCGAATTGACGGTCACTCAAATTCAAGAAGCCGTCGGGCAGTTCGCCGACGCGGCCCGCCGTGCGCTCGAAGCCGGCTTCAAGGTCGTCGAGATCCACGGGGCGCACGGCTATCTCATCGGCCAGTTCCTTTCGCCGCACTCCAACCGGCGCACCGACGCATACGGCGGGTCATTCGAGAACCGCGTCCGCTTCGCCCTCGAAGTCACCGACGCCGTACGGGCGGTGTGGCCCGAGGAACTGCCGCTGTTCTTCCGCGTCTCCGCCACCGACTGGCTCCCCGGGGGCGGCTGGACTCCCGACGACACGGTGCGTCTGGCCGCGCTGCTGAAGGAGCACGGGGTGGACCTCCTCGACGTGTCGAGCGGGGGCAACGCCTCGGGCGTCCGCATCCCGGTCGCTCCCGGCTACCAGGTGCCGTTCGCCGAACGGGTGCGCAAGGAGAGCGCGCTGGCGGTCGCGGCCGTCGGCCTGATCACCGAGCCCGCGCAGGCCGAGAAGATCCTCGCGAACGGCGAGGCCGACGCGGTCCTCCTCGGCCGGGAGCTGCTGCGCGACCCGTCGTGGGCGCGCCGGGCGGCCACCGAACTCGGCGGCGAGGTACGGGTGCCCGACCAGTACGGGTACGCCATCTGACGCGAGCGCGAGTCCGGCCTGTGCGTGCGGCCAGTGCCCGTGGCCGGTGCGCGCGGCCGGTGCGCGCGGCGGCCTCCTCGAATGGGAAGGCCGCGTTAGTTGACGTGGTCGGGGTCGGAGTCGGCGATCTGCTCGTAGAGCGGCTGGGCCTGGAACCAGCCCGCGTAGTGGCCGCCGAGCTGGCCCCGGGTGTGCAGGGCGGTCTCGCGGTCGATGTGCCGGGGGGTGCCGGCGGCCATGGCGAGGAGCTGGGCCTGGCAGGAGCGTTCCATGGTGATGAACCACCACACCGCCTCGGCGACCGAGTGGCCGACGGTGAGCAGACCGTGGTTCTGGAGGATCACCGCCTTGTACGGGCCGAGCGCGGCCGCGATGCGCTTGCCCTCCTCGGCGTCGCTGACGACGCCCCGGTAGTCGCTGTAGAGGCCGTGGTCCTCGAAGAAGGCGCAGGCGTCCTGGGTGATCGGGTCGAGGGGGATGCCGAGGGAGGAGAACGCCTTGCCGTGCAGGGAGTGCGAGTGGGCGGCGGCGACGGCGTCGGGGCGGGCCTGGTGGACGGCGCCGTGGATGACGAACGCGGCGCGGTTGACGGGCCGGGAGCCGTGCAGCAGGTTGCCCTCGTGGTCGACGAGGATCAGATCGGACGCCTTGATCCGGCCGAAGCTCATTCCGAACGGGTTCACCCAGAACCGGTCGGGGTGCTCGGGGTCGCGGACGGTGATGTGCCCGGCGACACCCTCGGAGAACCCGAAGCGGCCGAACAGCCGGAATCCGGCGGCGAGTTGCTCCTTGCGGTAGCGGCGTTCGGCCTCGACGTCGTCGAAGACCGGCGGCATGGGGATCGTGACGCCTTCGGGCACCGGGCCCGCGGCGCCCGCTATCACCTCGGCGGGGGCGGGAGCCGTGACGTGGTCGCTCATGTGCGTTCCTCCTGGAGGAAGGTGCGGGGCGCGCCCGCAGGGGGTGCGAAGGCGCACACATCCGATACATTCACGTATCCGATACGCGCCTGGATGTTTTCCGAGCGCGTCCGCGCTGTCAAGGGTCCGGGAGTCGTCAGTGCCCAGGGGAACGACGAAGCGCCGGCCGCAGACGCTGGCCCGGCTGCTCGACGCCGCGCTCGAGGTGTTCGCGGAGTCGGGGTTCGGTGCGGCCAGGATCGAGGACGTCTGCCGGCGCGCGGGCTACACCCGGGGCGCGTTCTATTCGAACTTCTCCTCCAAGGAGGAGCTTTTCTTCGCCCTCTTCGACGCGCACGCGGCGCGTGAACTGGAGCGGATCGGCCGCCTGGCCGAACAGACCGAGGACCGCGACCTGTCGGTGGCGCGGATCGCCGCCCTGCTCGCGCACGTCGAGCCCGACGAGCGCACCTGGTATCTGGTGACCACCGAGTTCACCCTGTACGCGATCCGCCATCCCGAGGCGGCCGCCCGGCTGGCCGGCCATGACGCGCGGCTGCGCGAGGAGGCGGCGGCGCTGCTCGGCGCGCTCCTCGCCCGCGCCGGGCTCCGGCCGCGCGGAGACCTGGCGGAACTGATACGGGTCGTGGTGGCGCTGCGTGAGGGGGCCCTCGGGCAGAGTTACGTCGAGCCGGACGTCCTGCCACCCGGCGCACTGGCCGCACGCTTCCTCCCCTTCCTCGTCGACGCGGTGACCGAGCCGCTGCATAGGCTGGACAACCCCATCTGACGTGCTGGTTTCCCGTTTTGAAGGCCGTTGTCAGTGGCCGGGTGCACACTGGCCTCATCCGGAACAACGGCGTTTTGGAGGGACCGGCATGACCGAGGTACTGCTCACTGTGGGTACGCGCAAGGGGCTCTTTCTGGGCCGCAGACGCGAAGGGACGTGGACCTTCGACGGCCCCCACTTCACCGCCCAGGCGGTGTACTCCATCGCCATCGACACCCGGCGGGCCGCCACGCCGCGCATCCTGGTCGGCGGGGACAGCGCGCACTGGGGACCGTCGGTGTTCCACTCCGACGACTTGGGGGCCAGTTGGACGGAGCCCAGGCAACCGGCGGTGAAATTCCCCGAGTTCACCGGGGCCTCCCTGGAGCGGGTGTGGCAGCTGCGCCCGGCGGGTCCCGAGGCGCCGGGCGTCGTGTACGCGGGGACGGAGCCGGCCGCGCTGTTCCGTTCCGAGGACGACGGCGAGAGCTTCGCGCTCGTACGACCGCTGTGGGAGCATCCGACGCGTTCGCGCTGGGTGCCCGGCGGCGGCGGTGAGGGGTTGCACACCATCGTCACCGATCCGCGCGACAGCCGCGCCGTCACGGTCGCCGTGTCCACCGCGGGGGTGTTCCGCACCCGGGACGGCGGGGCGAGCTGGGCCCCCGCCAACAAGGGCGTCTCGGCGGTCTTCCTGCCCGACCCCGACCCGGAGTTCGGGCAGTGCGTCCACAAGGTCGCCCAGGACGCCGCCGACCCCGACCGCCTCTACTTGCAGAACCACTGGGGTGTGTACCGCAGCGACGACGGCGGGGAGCAGTGGACGGACATCGGCGCCGGGCTGCCCTCCACCTTCGGCTTCGCGGCCGCCGCCCATCCGCGGCGCCCCGGCACGGCGTACGTCTTCCCGATCACGGCCGACTCCGACCGGGTCCCCGCCGACAACAGGTGCCGGGTCTTCCGCACCGAGGACGCGGGCAAGAACTGGGAGCCGCTCACGGCGGGCCTGCCGCAGGAGGCGCACTACGGCACGGTGCTGCGCGACGCGCTCTGCACGGACGACGCCGAGCCCGCGGGCGTCTACTTCGGCAACCGCAACGGCGAGGTGTACGCGAGCGCCGACGACGGCGACAGCTGGCAGTTGCTCGCCTCACATCTGCCGGACGTGCTCTGCGTACGGGCGGCGGTGCTCGGTTGACCGGCGGGGCGAACGGCCAGGTGGCTGCGCCAGTAGAGTGACGCCCGTGGCAGCACGACCGTTGAAAGAGATCGTCGAGCCCGGCTGGGCGGACGCACTGGAACCCGTCGCGGGACGGGTCGCCGCGATGGGCGACTTCCTCCGCGAAGAGATCGCCGCGGGGCGCACCTATCTGCCGTCGGGACCCGATGTGCTGCGGGCGTTCCAGCAGCCGTTCGCCGATGTGCGGGTCCTGATCGTGGGTCAGGACCCGTATCCCACGCCGGGGCACGCCGTCGGCCTGTCGTTCTCGGTGGCGCCCGAGGTGCGGCCGCTGCCCGGCAGTCTGGAGAACATCTTCCGCGAGATGCACTCCGACCTGGGGGCACCGCGCCCGTCCACCGGCGACCTCACGCCCTGGACGAAGCAGGGTGTGCTGCTGCTGAACAGGGCGCTGACCACGGCGCCCCGTAAGCCGGCCGCTCACCGGGGCAAGGGCTGGGAGGAGGTCACCGAGCAGGCCATCAAGGCGCTGGTCGCCCGGGGCACCCCGCTGGTCTCGGTGTTGTGGGGCAGGGACGCCCGCAATCTGCGCCCGCTGCTCGGCGATCTCCCGGCGATCGAGTCCGCGCATCCCTCCCCCATGTCGGCGGACCGCGGCTTCTTCGGCTCACGGCCCTTCAGCCGTACGAACGAACTCCTGGAGCGCCAGGGCGCCCTCCCCGTCGACTGGCGGCTGCCGTGACGGACGGCGGCGCGCCCTGGGTGCTCGGGGTCGACTCCGGGGGATCGGGGGTGCGGTTCGCGCTGCGCCGGGCCGAGCCGGGCGACCGCTTCGGCTCCCCCGTCGAGACGGTCGTCTCGAAGGAGCCGGTACGGACCGGTCCCGCCGGGATCGACGCCGGCCACCTCATGGAGCAACTGCTTCCTGCTGTCGAGGAGTTGACGATGCGCACCGGGGCGGTGCGGATCGCCGCGGCGGCGGTCGGCGCGGCCGGGATGGCCACCCTCGGGGACGTTCTGCGGGCCGAATTGCCGGGCGCCCTGGCGCGCACGCTCGGCGTGCGCAGGCTCGCCCTGGCCGCCGACGCGGTCACCGCCTACGCGGGCGCGCTCGGCTGCCGGGCCGGGGCGGTGGTCGCCGCCGGGACCGGGATGATCGCGCTCGGCACGGACCTCACCACCTGGCGCCGCGCCGACGGTTGGGGGCATCTGCTCGGCGACTGCGGAGGTGGGGCCTGGATCGGGCGGGCCGGTCTCGACGCGGCCCTGCGCCACCACGACGGCCGGCCCGGCGGTTCGGCGGCGCTGCTGGCCCGCATGGAGGCGGTGTTCGGCGCGCCCGCCGAGCTGCCGGGGCTGCTGTATCCGCGCGGCGACCGGCCCGCGGTACTGGCCTCGTTCGCGCCCGAGGTCGCCGGCTGCGCAGCGGGCGACCCGGTGGCCGCCGGCATCCTGAACGACGCGGCGCGGCACATCGCCGGGGCCGCCGCCGCGGTCTGCCCCACCGAGCTCGGCGAGCCACCTCAAGTAGCCTTCACGGGCGGCCTGTTCAAGCTGGGCGACCCCCTTCTCGTACCGCTGCGCCGGGAGTTGGCACAGCTCACGCCCCGGGCCCGTACGGTCGAGGCGGCCGGGGACCCGTTGCGGGGCTGTCTGCTCATCGCGGAAGGACTGGCGGCAGGGGAATTGCGGCTTCCGCGGGACCCACACCTGATGTGGCTCGCGACCGAGTGAGTGCCGAGACGGATCAGGACAGTTGATCCTTATGCCACTCTCCGGGTAAATCGGGACAGATACCGCTCAGCTGTCCCCTCCCCGAACAGTCGCCCACGCAAAACCAGTAGCATGCGACGCCATGAGCACCCCCACTGGGCCAGCATCCGGCCTGCCCGTACGAATGCCGCGACCCCGCCAGTCCGGCCGGCACCGCCGCCCGGAACCGGTGGTTGCTCCGGAGGGCGCACCCGCGCTCGTTCTCGCCGTTCCCGGCGCTCCCGGCCCCGCCGTGCGCAGCCTGGCCGAAGAGGTCATCAGCATCGCGCGCTCGGAGCTGCCCGGCCTGCACGCCCGCATCGGCTACCTGGACAGCACCGACGCCGACACCGCCGAGTACCCCACGCTCGACGCCGTTCTCGCCCACACCGCGGCCGAGCGTGCCGCGCGCGTCGAGCGGGCGCGCGCGGCGGGCCGCGAGGCCGCGGAGGCCGCCCCGTCCGGCGGGCCCGACGCCGTGGTCGTGCCGCTGCTCGCGGGCCCCGACAGCGCCCTGATCCGCCGCATACGGCAGGCCGTCATGGACAGCCGTGCCGCCGCCGAGCTGACCGATGTGCTCGGCCCGCACCCGTTGCTCGCCGAAGCCCTGCACGTGCGCCTCTCCGAGGCCGGCCTGGCCCGCGCCGACCGCGCCCGCCTCTTCACGGTCGCGACCGCCGCCGACGGGATCATCCTGGCGACGGTGGGCGGCGAGGAGGCCGTACAGGCCGCTGGGATCACCGGCATGCTGCTCGCCGCGCGCCTCGCCGTGCCGGTCATGGCCGCCGCCCTCGACCAGGAGGGCGCGATCGCCGCGATGGCCGACCAGCTGCGCGGCTCGGGCTCGGTGCAGCTCGCGGTCGCCCCGTACCTGATCGGCCCGGAGGTGGCGGACGGGCTGCTCGACGCCGCCGCGAAGGAAGCCGACTGCTCCGCCGCCGAGGCGCTCGGCGCCTACCCGGCCATCGGCAAGCTGGCCCTGTCGCAGTACGCCGCCGCGCTGGGCATCACCCCGCAGGCGCAGGGCTCGCCGGTCCACTGACCGTACGTACGCGAAGGAATGGGGCCCGCACCGGACGACCGGGGCGGGCTCCGCCCACGTTACGGACACCCCGTCAGCGCGCCGGCCGCCAGCGGTCGATCGGCCAGCGAGCGCATGAGGGGGTCCGTCAGCCCCTCAGCCCGTCAGCCCCTCAGCCCCTCAGCAGAACACCACGCATGAGGCGGCGGGCGCTGCAATGGAGCCGGCCCGGACAGGGATGCCGGTGGCCGTGTCGATGTCGAACCAGGTCACGTCGCCCGAGCGCTCGTTGGAGGCGTACAGCCGGCGGCCCGACGGGTCGAGGGTGAGTTCGCGCGGCCCCTGGCCGCCGCAGCCCACGGTGGTGACGAGCCGGGGCTTGTCGGCGCCCTCGTCGAGGGTGAGCACCGCGAGGGAGTCGTGCCCGCGGCTGGCCGCCCACAGGAAGCGACCGTCATGGCCGGCGACGACCTCGGACGGGTGAATCTCGCCGCTCGCTCCGTCCTCGACCACCGGCGTCTCGCCGAGGGGTTGGAGCTGCCCGCCCTCCGCGTCCCAGCGGCACACGGTGAGGGTCGGCGCCAGTTCGTTGATGACGTAGGCGTGCTGCCCGTCGGGGTGGAAGGCGAGGTGGCGAGGACCGCTGCCGGGGCGCAGCGCGGCCTCGGAGTGCAGGCGCAGGGCGCCGTCCCGGGCGAGTTCGCAGACGCGCACGGAGTCGGTGCCGAGGTCGACGCTGACGATCCAGCGGCCGCTCGGGTCCGCGAGGACCTGGTGGGCGTGCGGTTCTCGCTGCCGGTCGGGGTTGGGGCCCGAACCGTGGTGGGCGAGTACGGAGACGGCTCGGTCCAGGGCGCCGTCGGGGCGGATCGCCAGCGCGGTGACGCTGCCGGACTCGTAGTTGGCGGTGACGAGGTGCCCGGCGGCGAGGGCGAGATGGGTGGGGCCGGCTCCGTCGACCGGGACGGGCTCGCCGAGGAGGCTCGGCACCGGGCCTGTGATGTCGAAGGCGGCGGCCGTGCCGTCGGAGGACTCCCCCACGGCGTACAGGACGCGCCCGTCGTGCGAGGGCGCCAGGAACGAGGGATTGGCGACGGCGTCCGTCGATCCGAGCGCGACGAGTGCCCCGTTCTCCTCGTCCACGGCGACCGCGGTCACGCCGTGCCCGCCCTCCGTGGTGAACGATCCGATGAACGCCCGCGCGGCCCTGTCCGTGCCCACCGTGCCACCCATTCCGTTTCCGCCGAAGTCTCCACCGGGCGCGCCCGCGCCGGGCCCCGCCCGCACACCACTCGGGGTGCTCCGGCGACCGTAGCAGGAGGTCTGGACCAACCGGGTCCGGCGGCCCGGGCGTTGGAGCCGCCCGGCCTGGCCCGCCCTCGTCCCTCCTGGCCCGCGCTCGTCCCTCCTGAGCCGCCCGGGACCACCGGTTAGGCCGGTGCTCCGCGAGGTTGAACAGATGCCGTAGTTGCCCCCGCATCACTTTGCGTCCGCCCACCCACGCGCGGAGCACCGATTCGGCGATCACGGCCGAGT
>NZ_JBEZKW010000085.1:0-26285 GCF_040651795.1 Streptomyces sp. NPDC048361 | reverse complement strand
CGGGCTTTCCTCCGGGCGCTTCCCTTCGGTATTTCGTGTTTCCGACTCTATCAGACTCTTTCGTGTCCGATTCCCCGTCGAATTGGGGTTCGCCTCGAGTTTTTCGCTTTCGCGTTTCCTTTTCGGCGATTCCGACTCTACCAGAAGCATTTCGGCCGACCGAATCGGCGTCCCTGGCTTCGAATAGTCAATCGAAATGACTCATCACGGGGAAAGGTTATTTCCGGTGAGAGCGAGAGAGATGTTAATCAGTGGTCCCGAACTTGTCCAGTTCAGGCAACCGTTTGAATCTACCTCCCCACGCGAACCGTGTCAACGGTTTTTGTGGGCGAAGAGGACAGTAGCAGGTCAGAGGGGGCGCCCGCACATCACGCGGCCGTCGGGAGCTCTGCGCTGCGGGCGGCTTCCTCGACATCGCCCAGCTCGCCCCTGCGGACGGCTCGGCCTCCGAGGACGTACACGTAGACGAGGAAGGCCGCCTCGGCGGCGATGCCCAGGGAGATTCGGGCCCAGGTCGGCAGGCCGGAGGGGGTGACGAAGCCTTCGATGAGACCGGAGACGAACAGGACCAAGGCCAGGCCGATGGCCATGCCCACGGCCGCGCGGCCCCGTTCCGCGAGAGCGGCACGGCGGGTGCGCGGCCCCGGGTCGATGACGGTCCAGCCGAGGCGTAGGCCCGTACCGGCGGCGACGAACACCGCGGTCAGTTCCAGGAGGCCGTGCGGAAGGATCAGGCCGAGGAAGGTGTCGAGGCGGCCGGCCGAGGACATGAGGCCGATCCCCACGCCGAGGTTGAGCATGTTGAGGAAGAGGATCCACAGGACCGGGATGCCCAAGAAGGCGCCCAGGACGAGACACATGGCTGCCGCCTGGGCGTTGTTCGTCCACACCTGTGCGGCAAAGGAGCCGGCCGGGTGGCTCGAGTAGTACGTCTCGTATTCGCCACCCGGTCTGGTCATCTGACGCAGGGCGTCGGGGACGCCGATGGCTGACTGGACCTCGGGGTGGGTGCCGATCCACCAGCCTATGACCGCGGAGACCGCGATCGAGATCAGTGCGGCGGGTATCCACCAGTGGCGCGAGCGGTAGACAGCTGCGGGGAAGCCCTCTGTAAGGAAGCGGGCGGCATCGCGCCAGGTCGCGCGGCGGGAGCCGGTCACGGCGGAGCGCGCACGGGCCACCAATTGCGTCAGTCGGGCCGTGAGGAGAGGGTCGGGGGTGGTCGACTGTATGAGGGACAGGTGGGTGGACGTGCGCTGGTAGAGCGTCACCAGTTCGTCCACCTCGGCGCCCGTGAGGCGGCGGCCTCGGTGCAGGAGGTGTTCGAGGCGGTCCCACTCCGCGTGGTGGGCGGTCACGAAGACATCGAGGTCCATGTTCTGCTGCTGCTCCAGGCACTGGGTGCGAACGGTCCGTACTACTGCGACGCGCTGCGGGCCAGCTTGGCAGACTGGGGGCGCCGAGGGGTGTGGAAGGTCGTCGTCTGTGGAGGGTGGGGTATCGGTGAGCGCGCTGGTCACGGGAGATGCGGTCGTATTGGGGCTGCGGCCCGCGCGGTTGCCGAGTCGGGCGCTGGCGTTGGTGATCGACCTGGCGGTGGTGTGGGCGACATACATCTTGATCTCGTTGGTGATGTTGCTCGCCACCGCCTCCATGGATGCCGCTGCGCGGGCTGCGATCGCGGTGGCTCTGTTCCTGCTGGTGCTGGTCGGGGCGCCTATTGCGGTCGAGACGCTGAGTCATGGAAGGTCCCTGGGGAAACTCGCGTGCGGGCTTCGGGTCGTGCGGGACGACGGCGGCCCGATCCGGTTCCGGCACGCGCTGATGCGCGGGGCCATGGGGGTGGTCGAGATTCTGATGACCTTCGGTGTCGGGGCGTGCGTCGCCTCGCTTGTTTCGGAGCGCGGCCGGCGGATCGGTGACGTGTTCGCGGGGACGCTGGTCGTGCGGGAACGGGTCCCGTCCGGGTGGGCCCGGGCAGTTCCGCCTCCGCCGCCGTGGCTGATCGGACGGTTCGCCGGGCTGGACCTCTCGCGGGTGCCGGACGAACTCTGGCTCGCGGTACGTCAGTACCTGACGCGTATGCGTCAGCTCGACCCGCAGGTGGGCTGGACGATGGCGACGCGGCTGGCCGATGACATGGCGACCCGCACCGGGGCGCCCCGCCCGCAGGGGGTGCCCCCGGCCGCGTACCTGGCGGCCGTGGTGAGCGAGCGCCAGGCCCGGGATGCGCGGCGGGCGTTCGGCGGGCGGGGGGCCGGCGCTGGGGCTGTGGCCGGGGGCGTGGGGGCGGGTGTTCTGGCCTGGGACACGGGGGCGGGTGTTCTGGCCTGGGACACGGGGGCGGGCATGCCGGCCCGGGGCTTCGGGGCGGTTACAGGGCCGGGGCCGGGTGGTGCGGGGGTTCCTGCCGGGTATGCGGCTTCGGCTGCGGTGCCGGCTTGGGGGTCTGCCCCTGCGCCGGGTTCTTCTTCTGCACCTGGTTCTACTCCGGCTCCCGGTTCCACCTCTGCAGTGGGTTCTGCCTCGGCTCCGGGTTCTAGCTCGGCCCCTGGACCGGCGGCATCGGAGGCTGGTGCTGCGGTTGAGGCTTGGGAGGCGGGGGCGGTCGCTGGACCGGCTTCAACTCCGGCTGCTGGGGCGATGGGTGCGGGCGCGGGTCCCGCCCCGGCTTCGGGTCGCGCTCCGGCTGAACAGCCGTTGGGGCAGCCGACTTCGGCCGATGGCACCGGGGACGGCGGCTCGGAGGCTCGGGGTGGAGAGGGAGCGGGCGGAAGCGGGGCGGCGAGGCGTTCAACCGGGTTCGCGCCGCCTGCCTAGCGACGGGCGCAGGTGCCGTGCGAGGAGTTGGTGGGCTGCGGGCCTCGCGCGCCGGCAGTGGCGCTTACAGGCTGGAGTTGCGCTGCTTGTCACGACGGATGGCGGGGCCTGAGGGGCTCGACTGCCCCGAAGTGGGGTTCGGTGGGCGGGGGTTGCTGCTTTGGCAGGTTGGCGCGGGGCACGCCGGCGTCGTGCGCGGGCGCTGTCGATTCGGGGTCGTGGCCGACCGAGGCGGTAGCCGATCGGGGCCGTAGCCGATCGGGGCCGTAGCCGATCGGGGCCGTAGTCGATCGAGGCCGTAGTCGATCGGGCTCGTGGTGCGGAGCGAGGTCGGGCGCTGCGCCGGAGCGAGGTCGGGCGCTGCGTGGAGGCGAGGCTTCGTCTGAGTGAAAGCCCCGTTCGGTTCGGGACCGATGCGGTGTGTCCCCTACGCCGGGGACATCGGGTGGGCGGCCCGTTTCAACTACCCCTTGCCGGGCGGGCGTACAGCCTGCTCGGGCTGTAGACACCTGCGCCCTGGGGCTAGAGCGCGGGGAACGTCGAGGGTGGTGACTCCAGGGCTTCCAACTCGATTCCGGGGGCCGCGAGCACGACGTCGCCGGCGATGTGAACGGTGTACTGCTCGCCTGTGTCCAGGGCGTTGACCTGGTATTCGTCCACGGTCAGGGGGCCATTGTCAGTGGCGTGCGCTTCACTTCTCATCAGGGCCCAGGACTGGTCGATCGTGCGGGGGGCGAGGACCGGGTCCGTGAAGAGGACGAGGCGGACGCGCGTCGTCGGGGACTGGGGGGTGAGCCGCAGCAGACGGGAGGTGGCGACGAGGAACGACGGGGAGCCGGCGGCGAAGGCGTGGGCGCGGACATTGCCTTCGGTCGCGTGGATGCCGAACGGGTCCGTACGGACCCAGGTGACGCCGTCCAACGCGGCGCCTCGCACTTGCCAGCCGCCGGCATGGAGTTCGAGGCGGATGGGGCGGCCGAGTTCGTCGAGCGCGAGGTCTACGGAGCCCGCTTGGTCTCCGGAGGGGGTGATGAGCTGGGAAACGTAGCGCCAGCCGGAAGGGCCGGGGGCGCAGTGGAAGTGTTCTTCACCGAGAGGGGTGTGGTCGTGGGGATCGTGAAGCGAATAACGGCCGCGGGGCATGGGGTCTCGAGGTCCTCGGGAGTCGTGCGCTGACGCTGACTCGATGGGGCGGTGGCTGTGGCTGTCGCTGTGGCGGTAGTGATGGCTGTAGCTGTCGCGGGCACAGTTTGGGCAGGCCCCCGGCACGGGGGTGTGGGGGCTGCCCAGATGCCGGGCGGCCCGGCGACTCGGCAGCCGGGCAACAGACTGCCCTGCGACGCGACGTCCGCCGACGCCCTACGACCGTGCCGCACACCGCCTCCGCACCTCGGCTCCATGGCTCCATGGCTCCACGGCTCCACGGCTCCACGGCTCGGAGCAGAGCCGTCCGAAAGCCGGCAGCGTCTTCGGAACCCGGAGCCGAACCCGCAGGCTGGGGACCGCCCGTCTCAGCCCGGGCCGGAGCCGGGGACCGGGCCGGGACCAGGCGCCGGACCGGAACTACGCGCCGAACCGGACCAGGCCCTGGACCGGGCCCGAGGCCAGGCCGCGACCAGGGGCTGAACCAGGACCAGGGGCCGGAACGGAACGGACCGGACCCCAGACCAGGCGCCGGGCCGGGAGCACGGACCGGACCCGGTCCAGGCGCCGGACCGGGACCAGAGGCCGGGTGCCTCAGCGCCCCCTCGGGTGCCCTGGGCGGCCAGGTCTCGCAAGGCCCGGTTGTGTCCCGGGGCTGAAAGGCCCCGGACCATGTACGGCGGGCGGACCGGTGGTCGCTTCCGCGTGCGGACGCGAGCGCAGATACCACTCTCGACCGTACGCCGCCGCCTTGACCGGGCGACGGCAGCAGGCACCACTCTCGGCCGGAGGGTGCCCGCTGTCGCGGCCGGCGGCTGCCCGCTGCCCCTGCTGCATTGCCTGGGTGGGGTCGGCCGCAGCACCGACACCATCTGCACCCGGGTGGGGTGGGCGGAGTGGTGGCTGCGGGCCGGCCTCGATCGGTCAGTAGCGGTAGTGGTCCGGCTTGTACGGGCCCTCGACCTCGACGCCGATGTACGCGGCCTGCTCCGGGCGGAGCTCGGTCAGCTTCACGCCGAGCGAGGCCAGGTGGAGACGGGCGACCTTCTCGTCGAGGTGCTTGGGCAGCACGTACACGTCCGTGGGGTACTCGGACGGCTTGGTGAACAGCTCGATCTGGGCCAGCGTCTGGTCCGCGAAGGAGTTCGACATGACGAAGGAGGGGTGACCCGTCGCGTTGCCGAGGTTCAGCAGACGGCCCTCGGACAGGACGATCAGGACCTTGCCGTCCGGGTGGGTCCAGGTGTGCACCTGCGGCTTGACCTCGTCCTTGACGATGCCCGGGATCTTGGCCAGGCCGGCCATGTCGATCTCGTTGTCGAAGTGGCCGATGTTCCCGACGATCGCCTGGTGCTTCATCTTGGCCATGTCGGCGGCCATGATGATGTCCTTGTTTCCGGTCGTGGTGATGAAGATGTCGGCCTTGTCGACGACCTCGTCCAGCGTCGTGACCTGGTAGCCGTCCATCGCCGCCTGCAACGCGCAGATCGGGTCGATCTCGGTGATGATCACGCGGGCACCCTGGCCGCGGAGGGACTCGGCGCAGCCCTTGCCGACATCGCCGTAACCGCACACGACCGCGGTCTTGCCACCGATCAGGACGTCCGTGGCACGGTTGATGCCGTCGATGAGGGAGTGGCGGCAGCCGTACTTGTTGTCGAACTTCGACTTCGTCACGGCGTCGTTCACGTTGATCGCCGGGAAGAGGAGGTCGCCGTCACGCATCATCTCGTAGAGACGGTGGACACCGGTCGTGGTCTCCTCCGTCACGCCGCGGATCTCGGAGGCGAGCTGGGTCCACTTCTGCGGGTTCTCACCCAGGGTGCGGTTCAGCAGGGTGAGGATGTGGGCGTACTCCTCGGAGTCCGCCGTCGAGGGGTCCGGGGCCGCGCCGGCCTTCTCGAACTCGACGCCCTTGTGCACCAGGAGGGTGGCGTCGCCGCCGTCGTCCAGGATCATGTTCGGGCCGCCGGTGGGGGTGTTCGGCCAGGTCAGAGCCTGCTCCGTGCACCACCAGTACTCGGCGAGGGTCTCGCCCTTCCAGGCGTAGACCGGGACGCCGGCGGGCGCGTCCGGGGTGCCGTTCGGGCCCACCGCGATGGCCGCGGCGGCGTGGTCCTGGGTGGAGAAGATGTTGCAGGAGGCCCAGCGGACCTCGGCGCCGAGGGCGACCAGGGTCTCGATCAGAACGGCGGTCTGCACGGTCATGTGCAGGGAGCCGGTGATGCGGGCGCCGGCCAGCGGCTGCGTGGCGGCGTACTCCTTGCGGATCGACATCAGGCCGGGCATCTCGTGCTCGGCGAGGGTGATCTCCTTGCGGCCGAAGACGGCGAGGGAGAGGTCGGCGACCTTGAAGTCCTGGCCGGCGCCGTTGGCGTCAGTCGTCATGGTGAGCTGCTCCTCGTGGATGGGTGTCGAGGGTGGGTACGGCTGGTCTGCGGGCGGCGGCAGGCATGAAAGTGCCCGAACGCGCTCGCAGCGCAGTCCGTCGGAGGCCCTCTCTCCCTCGGCCGGGCCCGCAGGGGCTACCGACCGACCGCCATCAGCAGCGACGTCTGGCTCTGGTCACGAATCTACACCGATCGGCCCAGTGGACCCCAGCGTCCCTGGCCAAATGCTCGCCCCGCCTCGGACGTGTCCGGTGCCTCGACTTCCGACGCCTTCCGACGGGCGTGGGCGGTCACGGACAGGCCCGCCATCGTTCGCCTGAACCCGTACGGAGTCGTATGGGCCGCGGCGAAGGCGACGGGACGGCTCTGCTCAGCGGGCCTCCGTTCAGTGGTCCGCCGCTCAGTGGTCCGCCGCTCAGCGGGCCTCTGGTCAGCGGACCCCTTCTCAGCGAGCCCCTGTTGAGCGAGCCTCCGCTCAGCGGGCCTCCGCTCAGCGGCCGCCCGGGGTTGCGGCCGGGTCGGGGCCCGCTGCTGCCTCTTCGGCGCTGTAGATGTCCGGTTCCAGGTAGATGACCCGGGCGATCGGGACCGCCGTGCGGATGCGGGCCTCGGCCGCGTTGATCGCCGTGGCGATCTCCTGGGCGGTGTCGTCGTGCTGGACGGCGATCTTGGCGGCCACCAGGAGTTCCTCGGGGCCCAGGTGGAGCGTCCGCATGTGGATGACCGAGGTCACCGCGGAGCCGTCGACGATCGCGGCCTTGATCTTCTCCACTTCCTCCGTGCCCGCCGACTCGCCGAGCAGCAGCGACTTGGTCTCGGCAGCGAGGATGAGGGCGATCAGGATGAGCAGGATGCCGATGCACAGCGTGCCGATGCCGTCCCAGACGCCGTTGTCCGTGAGCAGGGCGAGTCCGACGCCCGCGAGGGCGAGGACCAGGCCGATCAGGGCGCCGAAGTCCTCAAGGAGGACGACGGGGAGTTCGGGTGCCTTGGCGCGGCGGATGAACTCCTTCCAGGAGAGCTGGCCCCGGGTGACGTTGGACTCCTTGATCGCCGTACGGAAGGAGTAGCCCTCCGCGATGATCGCGAAGACCAGGACGCCGACCGGCCAGTACCAGGCCTCGATCGCGTGCGGATGCTGGATCTTCTCGTAGCCCTCGTAGACGGCGAACATGCCGCCCACCGAGAAGAGCACGATCGAGACCAGGAACGCGTAGATGTAGCGCTCGCGCCCGTAGCCGAAGGGGTGTTGGGGCGTCGCCTCGCGTTTGGCCTTCTTGCCGCCGAGCAGCAGCAGGCCCTGGTTGCCCGAGTCGGCGAGCGAGTGGACGCTCTCCGCGAGCATCGACGACGAACCGCTGAACAGGAACGCCACGAACTTCGCCACCGCGATGGCGAGGTTGGCGCTCAGTGCCGCCACGATGGCCTTGGTTCCGCCTGACGCGCTCATGGAGGTGCCGTCTTCCCTTCGTCGGTTGCCATCGGCAGGGGCCGGCCGCTGCCGGGACCCCGCAAGCGGCACATTGTTACATCAGGCAACGACGGTGGCACGGAATACCGTTCCGGTACCGGATAGTTCGGACTTTTCGCCTGCCGGGACGAAGGCGGCCGCGCCCGGGGTCAGGGGCAGGCCGCCGATCGAGGGGCTGCCCGCCGTGCACAGGACGATCTGCGGGGTCGGCGCGGTCAGTTCGGTGGGGGCCGCGCCTTCGGCCCGTACGAAACGGGAGAGGCGGAATTCGTCGATCGGGGTCTCGTACAGCTCCTCCCCCGTCACCGACGCCTCGGGGCGCAGCACCCCGGGCTCGGTCGGCTCGAACCGTACGACGGTGAGCAGTTCGGGAACGTCGACGTGCTTGGGGGTCAGGCCGCAGCGCAGGACGTTGTCGGAATTGGCCATGATCTCCACGCCCAGGCCGCCGAGGTAGGCGTGCGGTACTCCGGCGCCGAGGAACAGGGCTTCGCCCGGCTGGAGTTGGATGTGGTTGAGGAGCATCGCTGCGATGACGCCGGGGTCGCCGGGGAAGTGGTGCGCGAGAGAGGCGTACGCGGTGTACTGAGCGCCCCCCAGGCGTGTGCACGCCGCGGCCGTATCGGCGACCGTCGCCGCCATCTCCTCGCGGTCGGCGGTCAGTACGGCGGTGAGGACCTCGCGCAGGGCCGCCTCGACGGGGTGGGCGCGCAGCAGATCGACGTACGGCTTGAGGGAGTCGACCTCGAGGGCGGCCAGGTCGCGTGCGGCCTCCTCCGGCATCCGGAAGCCGCACAGACCCTCGAACGGCGTGAGCGCGCAGATCAGTTCGGGCTTGTGGTTGGCATCCTTGTAGTTGCGGTGCGGGGCGTCGATCGGGATCCCGGCCCGCTCCTCGGCCTCGTACCCCGCCTTGGCCTGCGCGAGGTCGGGGTGGACCTGGAGGGAGAGGGGGGCGCCGGCGGCGAGGAGTTTGAGCAGGAAGGGAAGACGGGGGCCGAATCTGGCCACGGCGGCGCGGCCCAGCTCCCCCGCCGGGTCCGCCGCGATCAAGTCTGACAACGATGTCCGACCTGCGCCCCGATCGAGCTGGGAGGGGGCGCCGGGGTGAGCTCCCATCCACATCTCGGCCTGCGGTTCGCCGGTGGGCGCGGTGCCGAGCAGCGCCGGGATGAGGGTGGTGGAGCCCCAGGCGTAGGGACGGATGGTGTTGGTGAGACGGTCCATGGGTCCTGTGTTCTCTGTCGGCTGTTAGTGGTCAGCTGTCATTTGTCAACCGTTATGTGTCGACTGTTCTTTGCCGACTGTCATTTGCCGGCTGCCGCGAGTCTTTGTCGGCTGCCATTTGTCGGCCCCGGGAGTCTTTGTCGGCCGCCATCTGTCGGCCGCCGGGAGTCTTTGACGGCTGCCATTTGCCGGGGGCGGACTCCGGCTGGGACGTTCGGCGGGGTGGGGTCAGGCGGACGCGATCGTCAGGTACACGGTCGCGAAGTCGGCGATGGCGAGGAGTTCGGCCAGGCATTCCAGCTCGCTGCCGTCCTCGGGTTCGAGTTCGCTGATCGGGGCGTCGTGGCTCAGGGCGAGTTCGCGGGCGGCGGGGGCGGCGGAGAGGCCGCCGGCGGGCCGGTCGCGCAGCAGGACGACCCGGGCGTGCAGCCGCTCCGGCTCGTCGACGCGGTCGCGGAAGAAGTCGTCGGGGTCGGCGCCGGCCGCGAGTGAACCCGCGAGCAGCACGCCGTGGGCGGAGAGCGCCTCGGGGAGTTCGGCGGCGAGCGCGGGGTGGCCCGACAACTCGCTGAGTACGGCAGCGAAGCGGCGGCCTGCGGGGGCCGCGCCCACGCCCTCGGTCCAGATGAGCGGCAGCGACTCCGCGAGTTCGGAGGCGAGGGTCTTGGCGGGGTTGCTGTAGGTCGCGATGGCGGGGCCGCACCGTTCGGCGGTGCGGTCGAGGCGCGCGGCGACCTTCTCGATGGTCTCGGGGGGCGCGCTGAGCAGGCCGACCCGGTCGAGCAGCGCGAGCAGCGGCGTGAAAAGGGACCACAGGGCGCCCGGGCTCGCGGCGGACATCTCCGCCTCGTCGGGCTCGAAGGGTGCCGATGCCATCGGCACGACGAGGCCGTGCACGCCGTCGACGGCTTCCGCGAGCGGGGAGTGCTGCGGGGCGACCGCGACGACGTTGCAGCCCCTGCGGTACGCCTGCTCGGCGAGGAGGGCGAGGCCGGGCTCGGAGCCGTCGGGGGTGGTGATGAGCAGCAGGTCGACGGAGCCGGCCCAGCCGGGCAGGCTCCAGCGCAGGGCGCCCGCGGCCGGTGCGACGCCGCTCGACTCCAGGCGGGTGACCGGCGCGGAGGCGCCGGCGAGCGCGGTGATCAGGTCGGCGACGCCGGCCGCGGCGGTGCCGGGGCCCGCGATCAGTACGGAGCGGGGGCGGCCCTCGGGTTTCAGCTCGGCGATGCCGGCCTCCACCGCGTGCCGGGCCGCGGTACGGACGCGGGCGCCCGCCTCCGCCGCGCCACGCAGCAGTCCTCGGCGGTCCGCCCTGGCGAGGGCTTCCGGTGCGTCGAGCAGCGACTCGTCGAGCATGGGGTCGGCCTCCGGCTCTTCTGGGACGGGTTACCGGGACGGTTCCGGGTCGGTGACCGGGACGGTTCCGGGTCGGTTACCGGGTCTGAGGGCGCTGGGTGCTCGCCTTCCGCTTTACGCGGGTCGGTCCCGGCTCTGGGGGCGCTGGGTGCTCGCCTTCCCCTTTACGCGGGTCGCCTTCCCCTTTACGCGGGTCGGCGGGCCTCGTCCACCAGGAGGACCGGGATGCCGTCACGGACGGGGTAGGCGAGACCGCAGTCCTTGCCGGTGCAGATCAGCTCGGGCTCGTCCGCCGAGGTCGCGTCGGTGAGCGGGGCGTGGCACGCCGGGCAGGCGAGGATCTGGAGGAGGCCGGCTTCGAGCGGCATGAGATTCCCTTCGGCGTGCTGTGTGCCTGTACGCGAACGTTTGCGTACGAGGTTTTCGTGCGCGAAACGGGTGCGCACGAGTGGGGCCAGGTCAGCCTACCGCCGGGGTGGGCGGGGTGCGTGCGTGCCGACGGGGCTACGGCGGACACCTTTTGGCCGGCTGCGACGGGCTGGCTTCTGGAGGTCCTGCGGGCGGGGCGCCTCGGGCGACCGAATCGGCAACCGACCCCGGGGTGGCAGGGCAGGCCAATGCAGTTGCGTTAGTGCGCGACATCGTGAGTTCCCCTGCACCCTGCTCAATTTTTGTCCCCGTGGCCAGGGTGTTCGGCCTCCTTGGCGTGTGCTCTTCGATCCGGTGACGGAGTTTCAGGTTGCTCGAAGAGTTCTCACTTCATCCCGATCGATCTGCGATCGGGATGAAGGCGAGGCGTTGGCCGCCAACGGAGACTGTGGGCCTGCTGCGGCAACCTCGTTGAGCACCGTGGTGGCTGTGTAAACCGATATGCGTATCGAAAGGTCGACGCCATGCCCACCGCCAGGTTCTTCTTCGACGCGGGGTCAGGCACAGTCCTGTGGATGGCCCCGGAGGACCAGGAGGGGTGGGGGTATGCGGTTGATCTGGACCGACTACCGATCAGTCATGACCTCCGCGACGGCCTGAGCAGGCTGGTGGCTCGCTACGACACGTCGTTGAACTGGGATTACCCCCCGGACCCAGGACCGTGGCGTGAAGCGGAGTGCCACGACTTCAACGAGGCGGTACGCCAAGCGCTCGGTCGCCTTCGCACCGAACTCGGCCCGGCCTGGCAGATTCACGACGAGTTCCCCGCACTCCACGAAGACCCGGACCTCGACCGTTACCTGGCCGACCCAGCCACATTTGTTCGCACCTGACCTCGCCGGACGCGCCCATCACGACTGCGTCGCCGGCGGCGTACGCCGACGACTGGACACCGGGCCTCGCCGACCGCAGCCCGCCCGGCGTCGACCTCCGAACCGCGCGGGAAGGCCGGGCCCCTGCCCAAGCACACGACCTACCGCGTCATCGCCTTCACGAAGGACGACAAGGTCGCCGGCAACCCACCCCCGGGCGACCGGAGGCGAGCTACTCGGCACTCCCCCAGCACGAGACTCCCCCAGCACGAGCTGACCCGCATACCCCAGCGCGAGCCACCCCGTACTGCGCCGGGACGCGCGGCCCCGCTAGCCGCGGACGATCGCGAGGACCTCGTCGCGTACCTTCGCCATCGTCGCGGCGTCCCGCGCCTCGACGTTGAGCCGGAGCAGCGGCTCGGTGTTGGAGGCGCGCAGGTTGAACCACCAGTCCTGGGCCGTGACGGTCAGGCCGTCGAGTTCGTCGAGGGTGAGGGCGTCCTGGCCCTCGTAGGCGGCTCGGACGGCGGCCGCGCGGGCCGCCTGGTCGTCGACCGTGGAGTTGATCTCGCCGGAGCCGGCGTAGCGGTCGTACTGGGCGACCAGGGCAGACAGGGTGCCTTCCTGGCCGCCCAGCGCGGCCAGGACGTGGAGCGCGGCGAGCATGCCGGTGTCCGCGTTCCAGAAGTCGGCGAAGTAGTAGTGCGCGGAGTGCTCGCCGCCGAAGATCGCCCCGGTGGCCGCCATCTCCTGCTTGATGAAGGAGTGGCCGACGCGGGTGCGGACGGGGGTGCCGCCGTTCTCGCGGACGACCTCGGGGACGGACCACGAGGTGATGAGGTTGTGGATCACGGTGCCGCCGGGGTGGCGGGCGAGCTCGCGGGCCGCGACCAGGGCGGTGATCGCGGAGGGCGACACGGGCTCGCCGCGCTCGTCGACGACGAAGCAGCGGTCGGCGTCGCCGTCGAACGCGACGCCGAGGTCGGCGCCCTCGGCGATGACGCGGGCCTGGAGGTCCACGATGTTGGCCGGGTCGAGCGGGTTGGCCTCGTGGTTGGGGAAGGTCCCGTCGAGCTCGAAGTACATCGGGACCAGGTCGAGGGGCAGGCCGTCGAACACGGTGGGCACGGTGTGCCCGCCCATGCCGTTGCCCGCGTCGACCACGACCTTCAGGGGGCGGATGCCGGTGAGGTCGACGAGGGACTTGAGATGGGCCGCGTACTCCGTCAACGTCTCGCGCTCGGTGATGGTGCCCGCCTTCGGCGCGACGGCCGGGGCGCCCTGCTCCGACCACTGCTCGGCCAAGGCGCGGATCTCGGCGAGGCCGGTGTCCTGGCCGACCGGGGCGGCGCCCTTGCGGCACATCTTGATGCCGTTGTACTGGGCCGGGTTGTGCGACGCGGTGAACATCGCGCCGGGCAGGTCGAGGGCGCCGGACGCGTAGTACAGCTGGTCGGTGGAGCACAGGCCGATGAGGGTGACGTCGGCACCCAGGGCGGCCGCGCCGCGCGCGAAGGCCGCGGACAGGCCGGGCGACGAGGGCCGCATGTCGTGGCCCACGACGATGGCGTCGGCCTGTGTCACGGTGACGAACGCGGCGCCGAACAGCTCGGCGAGAGCCTCGTCCCACTGATCCGGCACCACTCCGCGGACGTCGTACGCCTTCACGATCTGCGACAGATCAGCAGCCACGGCCCAACCTTCCCTGATGTCGTCGCCGATGCCCTCCGTGGGGCGCCGGCCGGGCTTCCAAACTACCCGCCACGGCCTGGGTGCCGAACACAGCTTCGGTGGACTTCGGGAGGCCCGGGGGCACATCTGCGGCAACTCGGCCGTGTGACCGGTGGGGTTGGAGCGAGGGCAGGGACCGCGGCGCCGGACTCCGCGCCATACTCCTGGCCAGGCCCTGCTTGGGATCGCGCACCGGACCTCGCTTCGGACACCGAGCGAGCCCCCCGCTCCTGCGGAGCGACGGCGTGTCGGGAACCGTGGTCAGGACTCCGGCGAGGTCTCGGGACTGACTGGGCGAGGTCGGGACCAAGGCGGGCGCAGGACTAGGGCGGGCGCAGGGCTAGGGCGACGTCACGACTCGGGCGAGCGCAGGACGCGCAGGTGGCCTCGGCGGCCGACCTCGACCGGATCCGCCGCGCGCGCTCCGCCGGCTTCCGCGGCGCGCTCCTGGGGGCGGGCCGCTTCCCGTACGGCGTTGGCAAGCGCTTCCAGATCGTCGCCGCTGGGGCGGGCCGGAGCGGATCCGTCCGTCAGGCGGACGACCTCCCAGCCGCGGGGCGCGGTCAGGCGCTCGCTGTGCTCGGCGCACAGGTCGTAGCAGTGGGGTTCGGCGTAGGTGGCGAGCGGACCGAGGACTGCGGTCGAGTCCGCGTAGACGTACGTCAGCGTCGCGACGGCAGGGCGACCGCACGCGGTGCGCGAACAGCGACGTACAGGGCTCACGACGTTGGACGGTACCGCACTCTTGACCGGGCCGCGACGACTCTCCACCAGCTCACTCCACCGTGTCGCGCTGTGAGCTCGGGCACAGCCTCCCTCGGAGCAACTGCGTTGACCTGCAGGGGAACCGGGGGTCGCGGGCGCTGACCGGCCTTCTGGCGGGCGCCACTTGGGAACAATTCGGTCAAACTAGGTGAAATCACAGCCCTCGGTCGTGCCGGTAACCGCTCTCACCCGGAACCTGAACGGTCGTCCCGCGACATGGCCCCTCCCGGACCGTCGCCGCGATCGCAATCCGCCCCGGAGGGCTACGCTGCGTCAGTGATGGACAGCTCCCACTCAGCCGAAGGTACGGGCGAAGGCACCGGCGGAAGCACCGGTCAAGGCACCGGTCAAGGCACCGGCGACAACCCCGGTGAAGGCACCGCTGAAGGTACCGGTGAAGGTACGGGCACCCGCTCGGGTCCCCGGCGCCGCGACCGGCACGGCCGTGGCATGCGCGGACCCGTGGCGCCGCCCCAGGTGCCGCTCTCGGTCAGCAGGGCGGAGACCTTCCGCGATCTGGTGCTCGACTCGGTGGAGCGCCTGGAGCGCCGCTGGCCGCAGCTCCAGGAGGTGGAGTTCCTGATCACCGACGTACCGTTCAAGGAGTCCCCCGGCGCGGTGAACGACGACGGGATTTCGGCGGCCTGGAGCGACGAGGCGGTGCCGCTCGGCCGGGCCATGGCCGCCGGGAAGGACCGGCCCGCCCGGATCCTGGTCTACCGCAGGCCGGTCGAGATCCGCACCAAGAACCGGGACGAGCGGGCGATGCTCGTCCACGAGGTCGTGGTCGAGCAGGTCGCCGAACTCCTGGGCCTCGCGCCCGAGTCGGTCGACCCCCGGTACGGGCAGGACTGACGATCGGCCGCGAACGGCCGGTACCGGCAGGACTGGCGACCGGCTCCGAACGGCTGGTACCGGAGCACTGACCGGCCGGACTGACCGGCCGGCCCCGAACGGCTCGATTGCGCCTTCGCTCCTTCTCCTGTGCCTGCGCTACTTCTCCAGGACCGTGAGGTCCTGGGACGCGGCCGGCACGGCGACCGTGCCCTTGTCGTCGCTGAGTGTCTGCACCGTGAACATCGGGACGCCGTCCTGGGGAACGGCCAGGGTGCGCGAGGCGTAGACCGGGCCGCCGTTCGGGTCGGGCTCCACGGTCAGCGCGTACGAACCCTTGAGGCCGGTCGGGGCGGGCGGGTCCACGGCGAGCGTGGTGCCGGCCTTCACGGTGTACGTCTTGGACTGCTGCTCGCCGCCCTCGGTGCCCGCGGAGGAGGTCACCTTCACCGTGGCGTCCTTGGTGCCCGGAGCCGTCAGGGCGAGGGTGGACGCCTTGTCGCGGTTGTCGGTGACCGTGGCACGGGTGCCGACCGGGCCCGCGGCCGGGATGAAGGCGATCTCCTGCTTGTCGCCGGTGCCGCGGACCACACGCAGCGCCGCGACGACCGGAGTGTCGTCGTCCGCATCTGGGGTGAGAACGAGGGAACCCGCCTCGCCCCTCGTGACGTTCTTCAAATCAAAGGACGCCGTCATCCCCGACTTCACGTGCACGGTGTCGAGTTCAGCCGGAGCGAAGCTGCCCCCTTTGCTCGCCAGCTTGACCTTGAGGTCCGCGTCGTCGGCGCCCTTGGCGTGCACGATCAGGCGTACGTCGGTGGCGTCGCCCGGGATGCCCGGAAACACCTGGGAGACGGCCGGGTCCGCCGAAGCGGGCAGCCAGTCCGCGCCCGCCTTCGCGTCCGTGGCCTGGACCACCGCGCCGATCCGCCCCGCCCGGGTGGTGATGTGCACCGTCAGATCGTCGGCCACCGTGCCGGTCAGAGTGGAGAGGAGTACGGGAACGCTCGACTTGGCGGGGATCGTGATGCCCTCGCCGATGTCGGCCTTGACGGGGCCGTCCTTGCCGAAGAGGTCGATGTCGGCGACGGCCGCGGTGTCGTCCGGGTTGGTCAGGTGGACGTAGTCCTGACGGTCCTTGGCCGTGGAGGCGCCGGGGAACCAGAAGTCGGCGTCCGGCGCGGTGCAGTTGGTGCCGAGCAGTGCGCGCCCGACACCGCCGGTGATCTGGGTGGTCTGCTGGGCGGCCCAGCCCGGGGCGAGGAGGCCGTCGGCGGATCCGGTGAGCGCGGGTGCGTCGGCGCCGGACGCGGTGGCGGCGGCCGGCTTGCCGGGCTCCTTCAGGGCGAGGACCGGCTTGTCGGAGGCGGGCTTGTCGGACGCCTTCTTGCCCTTGCCGTCCTTGCCGGCGCCGGGGGCCGCGGGGTCACCGTCACCGGCGGGCGTCGGGACCGCCGGGGTCAGCACCGCTGTGCCCGGCTTCCCCTGCGATGTCCCCTGTGCGGCGCTCTGCGCGGCGCCCTTGGGGGTGAACGCGGTGTACGTCGTCTGGGCGAGATCGGAGTTGCTGGGCGCCGGGCACAGCAGGCTGGAGCGTTCGACGGGCAGCCGCGCCGGTGCCTTGGCGCCGGTGTCCGCCGAGCCGGCGGGCGCGGTGAGCGAGGCGAAGCCGGTCAGCGCGGCGAGGGCGGCCGCCCCCGCGGCGAGGGAGAGGGTGGTGCGCTTCACTGCTGGCTCCCGTCGGGGCGGTGCGGCTGCTGCTCGGACTGCTCGGGCGGGTACCCGTAGCCGTACGGGCCGTACGGATCGTGCGGGTCGTACTGGCCGTCCTGGCCGTCCTGCGGCCGCTGTTGAGCGGAGGGCTGCTGCTGGGCGGGCGGTTGCTGGTGGGGGTCGAAGTGCGGCTGCCCCTGCCCTTCACCGAACTGCCCATCGGCGTACGGACCTTGGGCGTACCGCCCTTCCGGGTACTGGCCTTCGGCGTACTGCCCATCCGGGTACAGGCCTTCGGGGTTTCGCCCCTCCGGGTACTGGCCTTCCGCATACTGGCCTCGATCGCTGAGCCGGCCGTCGGCGTACGGTTCCTCGCCGAACTGACCGCCCGCTCGCGGTACTTGAGGGTGCGAGCCCTCCGGGTAGGGCTGCCCGGGGTAGGCCTGGCCGGGATAGGAGGCCTGGTCGTACTGATCGTCGCGGTATTGATCGTCCGGGTACTGGCCGCCGGAGTACTGCCCCTCGCCCGGCTGACCACCGGAGTACTGGCCCTCGGCCGACTGGCCGTCCGGGTACTGGCCCTCGGCCGGCCGGCCTTCGGGGTACTCGGGGTACTCGGGGTACTGCTGGTAGCTGCCGTACTGCTGCTGGTACGGGTCGTACTGCTGCTGTGCCTGCTCGTCGTGGTGGGCGGTGTCGGCGGGGGCGGTGGTGGCGTACTGCGCCGCGTCCCACTCCCCGTACGCCGGCTGGTGCGGGACCTCCGCCTCGCCGGGCTGATCCTCGGCCGGGGTCTCCAGGTCCGCGTCGGCCTGCGCGCGGAGTCTGCGGGCCCGGCGGCCTTCGCCTGCGGCGCCCTGCGCGGGGACGGGGGCCGCCGCCGCTTCCGCCTCGGGCATGTCGTCGTCGATCCGGCGGCGCCGGCCCGGCAGGGCGAGCACCAGGAGGACGAGGGCGAGCGCGGCCTGGGTCCAGATCCACAGGGTGTGGAGGATCGGGGCGTCGTAGGTGACGTCGAGCCTGCCCGCGTCGGCGGGGAGTTCGAAGCCCTGGGCCCAGCCGTCGACGGTGGTCTTCTTGAGCGCCCTGCCGTCGAGCGTGGCGGTCCAGCCCGGGGCGGCCTTGTCGGCGATGCGCAGGACACGGCCCGCGTCGCCGGCCGGGACCTGGGTGTGGAGTTCGACGGGGTCGGCGGCGACCGGCAGGCTTTCGCCACCCTTCGCCGGCACGATCACGGCACGGGCGACCTGGCGGTCCACCCGCCACAGCGCACTGCCGTCGAGCTGGCTGAGCCGGCTGAGGCCCGGCGTGGCGTCCAGGGTGCGGGCGAACTCGCGGGGCGCACCGTCGCGGACCAGCACATAGCGCACCGCGAAGCCGCTGAGCTGGCTCGACTGGTCGGCACCGGAGCCCGCGACCAGGTTGGAGACGACCTTGCCGAGGCGGGTGTCGTCGCCGCCGGTCGCGGCGAGTTCGGCATCGCCGAGCTGTCCGCCCGAGCCCCGTACCAGCGAGTACGCGACCTTGGCGGGCGAGGTGCCGCCGAGGATCAGGGTGCGGGCCTGGTCGCGGGTGCCGCTCTCCTCGGCGACGAACGCCGGGACCTGCGCGGAATCGCGCCTCTCCAGCGGGCCGTCGGCGCCGCCGATCATCCAGTGTGCGGCGGAGTAGAGGGGGCCGAGCACCGCGGCGAGGGCGATCAGCGCGGCGACCGGCTGGCGCCAGCCGAAGCCGTGGCCGGCGACGCGGGTGCGGCCGTATTCGGCGCCGAGGGCGGCCGCGGCGAGCAGTGCGAGCCCGTACACGAGGGTCGCGGGGCCCGCCCAGGCGCTCCGGTTGGACAGGGCCGCGAAGAGGAAGCCGGTGAGCGCGACCACCCAGGTGACGCGGATGGCGAAGGTGCGCTCCGAGCGCAGCAGGGCCGCGAGCGCCGCCCCGACGAGTCCGATGAGTACGAGTCCGCCGACCGTCTTGGGTCCGCCGGGGTCGGCCCCGAGCAGGTCGAGCGCGCCGGCCGAGCCGTCCCCGTACTCCAGTCCGGCCTCCTTGAAGAGGCCGGACGGCCCGGTGAGCAGGGTGAGCGACCAGGGCGCGAGCATGAGGAGCGGGGTGGCGACGGCGGCCAGGAAGCGCAGCCCGTACGCCGTGATGTCGGCGCGGCGCAGTGCGAGTACCCCGAGGCCGAGCAGCGCCGCGAGGGGCCACACGATGGGGGTGAACGCCATGGCGACGGTCAGGAGCAGGGCGTACGTCCAGGTGGCGCGCCAGCTGCCGCGGGCGCCGTCGCCGCGGAACCCGGCGGCGGACGCGCCGGCCCGTGCGATCAGCGGCAGCAGCACCGCGAGGACGGCGGTGCCGACCCGGCCCGCGGCGAGCGCGCCGGTGGCGGCGGGCAGGAAGGCGTAGGCGATGGCCGCCCAGGAGCGCAACTGACGCGAGGCGATGAGCGGGCGGGCCGCGAAGTAGGCGCTGAGTCCGGCCAGCGGGACCGAGCAGACGAGGAGCAGGGTCAGCGCGAAGCCGGTGGAGCCGAAGCAGAGCGCGGAGAGGGTGGCGATGACCGCGAGGTAGGGGGGTGCGGTCTGGGTGCCGCCGACGCCGACGGGATGCCAGGCGTCGGCGTAGCGGTCCCACAGGGCGCCGGCGTGGTCGGGCGCGGGCAGCAGGGCGCCGCCCATGAGGGAGCCGCCGCCGAGCAGGTTGCGGCAGGCGACCACCGAGACGATGAGCAGGAGCGCGAAGAGGACCGGCGCGGGTTTGCGGGCGATCTTCTTGAGGCGGGCGAACTGCTCGATCTCCAGGAAGTCGGCGTCGTCGCCGCCGGGCCCGGATTCGACGGCGCCGTGCCGGGAGCCGCCGGTGTCCTCGGTGCCGGCGCCGAGGCTCGCGGCGACCGATTCGACGGTGGCGCGGATGGTGGCGCCGGGCGGCGGGAAGAGGGGGCGCAGTTCGCCGGCCTCGATGCCGCTCTTGCCGCGCTTCTTGCGTCCGGCGAGGATGCGGCCCGGTCTCAGCAGGGTGCCGAAGAGGCCCATGACCTCGTCGACGGCTTGGCCCGGGACCTTGCCCACGAGGTAGGCGACGGTCCGCAGCAGGGTGCCGATCACGATGCGCAGTGCCACGTAAGGGAGCAGCGCGGGACGTGAGTTGACGAGCATGGTGTAGACGGCGCCGGCCTTGTCGACCCGGTGGGGGTTGACAACGGAGCGTCCGGCGCAGTCGACGGTGCGGCGTTCGCGGGCGGCGGCCTCGGCGTGGCGGACGGTGGCGTCGGGGGCGACGAGGACGGTGTGTCCGGCGGCGTGGGCGCGCCAGCACAAGTCGACGTCGTCGCGCATCAGGGGCAGTCTGCGGTCGAAGCCGCCGAGTTCGTCCCACACGTGGCGGCGGATCAGCATGCCGGCCGACGACACCGACAGGACGGGCCTGACCTGGTCGTGCTGGCCCTGGTCCTGTTCGCGCCGGTCCAGGCCGGTCCAGCGGCGGCCGCTGTGGGCGATGGAGACGCCGACTTCGAGGAGCTGCTTGCGGTCGTACCAGCCGCGGAGTTTGGGTCCGACGACCGCGGCGTGCGTGTTGGAGTCGGCGACGCGGAGCAGTTCGGCGAGCGCGCCGGGGTCGGGCGCGCAGTCGTCGTGGAGCAGCCACAGCCACTGCACGGGTTCTCCGTGCGGGAGTTCGGGCAGGTCGTAGCTGTCGTCGCGCCAGCTGCGCGAGACGGGGTCCCAGCCGCTGGGGCGCTTGAGGTAGGGCAGTTCCTCGGGGCCGAGCACGGGGGCGGTGCGGGCGGCCTCCTCGACGGCGGCGCCGAACCCGGTGCGGCGTGCGAGGTGCAGGACGTGTTCGGCGCCCAGGGCCTCGGTGATCAGCCGCGCGGAGTCGTCGGCGCTGCCGGTGTCGGCGGCGTAGGCGTTCTGTACGGGGCGTTCCTGGCCCAGGAGTCCGGACAGGACGTCGGGGAGCCAGCGTGCGCCGTCGTGTGCGACGACGACGGCGGTGACGACGTGTCGGGGGAACTCGGGTGTCGCGGCCGCCTCGTACGGGGCCGTCGACTGGCTGTGCACGGACATCGAGGTACGGGCCCCTCCGCCCCGGAAGGCTGCTGTGCGGACTGCGGTCGGCACGGCCGGGGGTGCGAGACGGGCTCTGACGTGACCGGAGTGCCGTGGACAGCGCCCCACACTAACGGCTGCCACCCGGACGGTCCGCCGCTCGCGGACGGGGCGCGGGCGACGGACCGTTGGTTGTGTACGGAGTTGGTACGGAGTTGGGCGGTTTGAGCGCCCCCGTACCGGCCGCCGGGGGTCGGGCGGCGGCCGCGCGCCCTGTCACGGCGGCCCGCTGCGGGCTTGAACAGCGGGCCCTCACGGGCTCGGACGGTGAACCCTTTCGGGCTACTCGAACGGTGAGCCCCTACGGGCTAGATGGCCGCCTTCTTCAGGCGCCGCCGCTCCCGCTCGGAGAGGCCGCCCCAGATCCCGAACCGCTCGTCGTTGGCGAGTGCGTACTCCAGGCATTCCGAACGGACTTCGCAGGCGAGGCAGACCTTCTTGGCCTCTCTGGTGGAGCCGCCCTTCTCGGGGAAGAAGGATTCGGGGTCGGTCTGGGCGCAGAGGGCCCGTTCCTGCCAGCCGAGCTCCTCTTCGGCCTCGTCGACCAGCAGTTCCTGAAACAGCTCGGTCATGTGCGCCCCTCGTCTGTCTTTGCTGCCCCGTGATGTTGCCGTTACCGAAGCCGGCCGAACGACACGAGTGAAATTACAAGTGCGTGGATCCGGGCCAGTCAAGCCGAGATCTGCTATTGGGCCCCGTATTCACTCTGCGGAACCAAGGCTATGCGGAAAGTGTTCAAATCGCCAAAAAGCTGACACATGCCACTGGCTCACGCCACCGTCTCTCCGCACAGATCCACTCGACTCCCGCTCGGCCGTGATCACGGTCCGATCACAGAGGAGGACGAGACGAACATTGATCTTGTTGCGCCCGTACCCAGAAAGCGGCCCGGATCACATTCCGATCACGAGAAGACGACAGTGTTTGATGGCACACCTGGTGCGCCACATCTCCCGCCCCGCGAGTGCACAAACCTTTCTCCGGCCCCAGTAACCGGATAAGGTGAAACATTGACGCCAAATCGGGCATTGGGTTGACAACACACCCATCGGCCGGGTCTCCTGGACCCCATGTCAGCGACCGCAGCGCACCGAGCGACCCACCTCCGTGGGTTCCGCAGCGCTGTCCAGGCTCGCTGTTGCTGTTCCAGCTGTTGATCCCGCACGCACCCGCACCTCTCACTTCACGTGCGATCCAGCTCCTCCCCCGCCTGCCCCGAGACACCACGCGTCCGGGCGGCCGCCGTCCCCGCCTCCGCTCCAGCCGTGCGGGACACCTCATCTGCGACACCCCAGCGCTCCTGCCGAGGAACCCCCGCACCATGAACAGCAGCCACAGCGACCTCCAGATCGCCGGCGACATCCTGGAGGTCCAGCACCTCCTGCAGCCCGCCCGCGAGCACCCGGTCACCGTCGCCGAATTCGCCGGCCTCGCCCGCTCCATCGCCGCCGACCGCTCCCAGTGGGCTCACCTCGTCCAGTACGACGCGGCCTCCCGCTGGTACCACCGGCTGCGCACGGGACCCGGCTACGAGGTCTGGATCCTGTCCTGGGTGCCGGGCCAGGGCAGCGGCGCCCACGACCACGGCGCGTCCTCGGGCGTGCTGACCGTCCTGAGCGGCGCGTTGACCGAACGCACCGAGCGCGGCGCCCGCACCCTGACCGCCGGCTCCCAGCGGATCTTCGCGCCGGGCTACGTCCACGAAGTCGCCAACGACTCCCTTGAGCCGGCCGTCAGCCTGCACGTCTACTACCCGGGCCTGACCGACATGCCGACGCACCCGAGCCAGTCCGCCCCGGCGGCCCAGGATGTCGTACCCGCCTGACAGACTCTGTGTATGCGCATTGTGGTCTTGGCAGGCGGCATCGGTGGTGCCCGCTTCCTCCGTGGTCTCAAGTCCGCCGCCCCCGACGCGGACATCACCGTCATCGGCAACACCGGTGACGACATTCATCTGTTCGGCCTGAAGGTCTGCCCCGACCTCGACACCGTGATGTACACCCTCGGCGGCGGCATCAACGAGGAGCAGGGCTGGGGGCGTACCGACGAGACCTTCAAGGTCAAGGAGGAGCTCGCGGCGTACGGGGTGGGGCCCGAGTGGTTCGGCCTCGGCGACCGCGACTTCGCCACCCACATCGTCCGTACGCAGATGCTCGGCGCCGGCTACCCGCTGAGCGCCGTCACCGAGGCGCTGTGCGCCCGCTGGCAGCCCGGCGTCCGGCTCATCCCGATGTCCGACGACCGCGTCGAGACCCATGTCGCCGTCGACGTGGACGGCGAGCGCAGGGCGATCCACTTCCAGGAGTACTGGGTGAGGCTTCGCGCCTCCGTGGACGCGCAGGCCGTCGTGCCGGTCGGCGCCGAGCAGGCCAAGCCCGCGCCGGGCGTCCTCGAAGCCATCGCCACGGCCGACGTCATCCTCTTCCCGCCGTCCAACCCGGTCGTCTCGGTCGGCACCATCCTGGCCGTGCCCGGCATTCGCGAGGCGATCGCCGAGGCGGGCGTGCCGGTGGTCGGCCTCTCCCCCATCGTGGGCGACGCCCCGGTGCGCGGCATGGCCGACAAGGTGCTCGCGGCGGTCGGCGTGGAGTCCACGGCGGCGGCGGTCGCCGAGCACTACGGTTCGGGGCTGCTCGACGGCTGGCTCGTCGACACCGTTGACGCGGGCTCGACGGCCCGCGTCGAGGAAGCGGGCATCCGCTGCCGTGCGGTGCCGCTGATGATGACGGACCTCGACGCGACGGCCGCGATGGCCCGCGAAGCCCTCACGCTCGCGGAGGAGGTCCGCGCGTGAGTGCCCCCTCCTTCCGGGTGTGGGCGCTGCCCGGCCTGCCCGAGGTGCGGGCCGGCGACGACCTCGCCAAACTGATCGCCGCCGCCGAGCCGGGTCTGGTCGACGGCGACATCCTGCTCGTCACCTCGAAGATCGTCTCCAAGGCGGAGGGCCGCATCACCGAGGCCGCCGACCGTGAGGCGGCCATCGACGCGGAGACGGTACGGGTCGTGGCGCGGCGCGGCACCCTGCGCATCGTCGAGAACCGGCAGGGCCTGATCATGGCCGCCGCCGGTGTCGACGCCTCCAACACCCCGGCCGGTACGGTCCTGTTGCTGCCCGAGGACCCGGACGCGTCGGCGGCCGCGATCCGCGCGGGGCTGCGCGACACGCTCGGCGTCGAGGTCGGCGTGATCGTCACCGACACCTTCGGCCGGCCCTGGCGCAACGGCCTGACCGACGTCGCGATCGGCGCGAGCGGCGTACGCGTCCTCGACGACCTGCGCGGCGGCACCGATGCGCACGGCAATCCGCTGAGCGCGACGGTGATCTCGCTCGCCGACGAGTTGGCCGCCGCCGGTGACCTGGTGAAGGGCAAGGCGGGCGGTCTGCCGGTCGCGGTGGTGCGCGGTCTCGGCCATCTCGCGGGCGATGGTTCGGCCCGCGAGATGGTCCGCTGCGCCGCCGACGACATGTTCCGGCTCGGCACCTCCGAGGCCGTACGCGAAGCGGTCACCCAGCGGCGTACCGTACGGGCCTTCACGGACGAGCCCGTCGACCCCGGCGCGGTGCGGCGCGCGGTGGCGGCGGCGGTGACCGCGCCGGCCCCGCACCACACGACGCCCTGGCGGTTCGTGCTGCTCGAATCGGCGCAGTCCCGCACCCGGCTGCTCGACGCGATGCGGGACGCGTGGATCGCGGACCTGCGCCGCGACGGCAAGTCCGAGGAGTCGATCGCCAAGCGTGTCGCCCGCGGCGAAGTCCTGCGCGCGGCGCCGTACGTGGTGGTGCCCTGCCTGGTGACGGACGGCTCCCACCACTACGGCGACGCCCGCCGCGACAGCGCCGAGCGCGAGATGTTCGTGGTGGCCATGGGCGCCGGCGTGCAGAACTTCCTGGTGGCCCTCGCGGGCGAGCGGCTCGGCTCGGCGTGGGTGTCCTCGACGATGTTCTGCCGCGATGTCGTACGCGATGTGCTCGGCCTGCCCGCCGACTGGGACCCGATGGGCGCGGTGGCCGTCGGCCATGCGGCGGAGCCGCCGCGGGAGCGGCCGGGGCGCGAGACGTCGGCGTTCATCGAGGTGCGCTGAGCGCCCGCACCGGGCGCCCTGCCCATCCCGGACGCCCCGCCGTGCCCTGCCCGTCCCCTGCGCGCCCCCGGCGCCCCGCGCTGCCCCGCGATGTCCTGCGTGTCCCCAACTCCCTTACAGCACGGCGATGTTGTTCGGCTGGAAGCGCGGGGCGCGGCGCGGCGGGGTGCGTCCGCTGAGCAGGATCAAGCGGGCGGCCCGGTGGCGCTGGCCCGCGTACGGTTCGAGCAGGGCCAGCATCTCGGCGTCGTCGGCGTTGCGGTTGCCGGCGAGGGCATGGCCGATGATGCCGGGCAGGTGGAGGTCGCCGACCGTCACCAAGTCGGGTGCGCCGATGGCCCGTTGGAGGGTTTCGGCGGCCGTCCAGGGACCGATGCCGGGGATCAGCTGGAGCCGCTCGGCGGCCTGCGTCTGGTCCATCGCGGCGGCCTCCTCCATGCGGCGGGCCACCCGCACCGCACGCATGACGGTGTCCGAACGCTTCGAGTCGACGCCGGCGCGATGCCACTCCCAGGACGGGATCATCGCCCACCGCCTGGCGTCCGGCATGACGTACATGCCCTCGGGGGCGCCGGGCGCGGGTTCCCCGAACCCGCGCACCAGGAGCCGCCAGGCGCGGTAGGCCTCGGTCGCGGTGACCTTCTGCTCCAGGACGGACGGGATCAGGGACTCCAGGACCAGGCCGGTACGGGCCAGGCGCAGGCCGGGGCGTCGACGGTGGGTCTCGGCGACGAGGCGGTGGCGGGGTTCGAAGGCGTCAGGATCGTCCAACTCGCCCAGCATCGCCGGGAGTTGGTCGAGCATCCACTCCGCGCCGTCGCCCCACGCCTCGGCGTGCGCGGTGTCCTTGGTGGCGGTCAGGCGCAGGGTGGCGGGGCCTGCGGGGGTGCGGGAGGTGCGCCATACCGTGCCGTCGGGGGTGGTGCGGTAGGTGGGGTCGCCGGGGCCGCGTCTGAGGGGGCCGAGGGTGAGGGGGAGGTCGAGGGGGCCCTTGCGGGCGGCCCATACCCGGGTCCGGCCTCCGGCCGGGCGGGGGCCGGGGAGGCCGGCGGCTCGGCCGGGGGTGCGGGGGGTGAATCGTCCTGCCACGGGTGGGTCCTCGAAGGTGGGCTGCCCTTCGAGAGTAGCCGAGCCCCAGCGGCTCCGTCCCGGACCCCGGCTTCGACGGGCTGAAGATGCCCATGCCGCCCGGCACAGAGCAGCTGGGGCGCGGGGAACTGCGCGAGCACCCCCGCCTACCCAAGGTCGAAAGCCGGACGTCGAAGGGGCGCGGGGAACTGCGCGAGCACCCCCACCCCGCCCGGGGTCGAAAGGGTGACTCCTACTGGTCCGAGGAGAGTCGAAGGGGCGCGGGGAACTGCGCGAGCACCCCCACCCCGCCCGGGGTCGAAAGGGTGAC
>NZ_JBEZKW010000084.1:0-27306 GCF_040651795.1 Streptomyces sp. NPDC048361 | reverse complement strand
ACCCTCTCGGGCTTTCCTCCGGGCGCTTCCCTTCGGTATTTCGTGTTTCCGACTCTATCAGACTCTTTCGTGTCCGATTCCCCGTCGGAGCGGGGTTTGCCTTCCAGGTTCTCCCTCTCGGGTTTCCCTTTCCGGCGGCTCCGACTCTATCAGATCCTTTCGGGCCCGATTCCCGGTTGCCCGGGGCCAAGTCGGCTTGTCTTCCCGGCTGTTGGGCCGTTCCGACGAGTGAGACATTAGCGGAATCCTGGACCCCGACGCCAATCGGGGTGCGCTTTCGAACGCGGATTCCTCATTTCGCAAAAGCGCACGAAAAATGAGACGACGAGGTGTCGTTCACGAGAAGTGGTTGATGCGGAATGGCTGTCCGGGGACCGACCGGAGTCGGCGCTCACGTCGGACAACTCGGAGAACACTACGTATCGGGGAGGGGTGTGTCAACCCTCGGCCGCAGGCACGAGCTGGGTGTGGGCACAGGCCCGTTCAGCGGGCTCGCACGGGCCTGACCTCGTCCTTTCGGCCGAGGTGAGGGTGGCAGGACGGCTGATCTCAGGGCCCGGACCGCGCCCTAGCTTGGCAGGCATGAGGTCACTTCTCCGGATCGCCGCAGCCGTCGCCGTCCTCCTCGTCATCGGGGCGGTCGGCGCCCCAGGGGCCGCCTATGCCGAGAGCGGCGATCGGCACGTTGCGCAGCTGCGGCTGCGGCTCGTCGAAGCGGTCAACCGGGAGACCCGGGACGAGCTCGATCGCGTACGCGCGTGCGCGGACGGGGATTCGGCGGGCGCGGCGGCCCGGCTTGAGGCGAAGTTGCGGGAGGGGTGCCGGCTTGCTGCGGATCTGCGAGCCGTGCGGGGAGTGGTCCGGCATCCGGCGGCCGCCGTCGGGCCGGCCCGCGCGGGCGGCTCAGCCGGCGCCGAGGCCCGCGGGGTCGCGTGGACGCCGGGCGACGGAGATGCACCCGAGGTTCCCGGTAGCGGCGAGGTCCTAGGCGGTCGCGATGTCCCCGCCGCGGTCCCCGCCGATGACGTCCAGGGGTCTTTCGCCGCACTGGCTTCTGCCGGGGGTTCGGGTGGCGGGGGCCGGTCCGATGGGGAGGAGACCGTCTTTCAGGCGGCCCGCTCGGCCCTTCCCCGTACCCCCATCGGGGTGTTGTGCGTGCTCTGCGGGGGCGTGCTGGCCTTGGTCGGCGGAGGCTTGGCCGTCGCTGCCGTGCGGCGGCCCGGCGCGGGGGCGGCGGGTGGCGGGCGGGGATCGCATTACGTGCGGGGATCCCGTTACGTGCGAGGGCTGGGTTGCGTGCGAGGGCTGGGTTGCGTGCGAGGGCTGGGTTGCGTGCGAGGGCTGGGTTGCGTGCGAGGGCTGGGTTGCGTGCGGGGGCTGGGTTGCGTGCGGGGGCTGCGTAAGAGCGGCTAGGCCGGGGTCCTTCCGCGCCGGGGGGCTCAGCTGGTGCCGGAGGCCAGTTCGCGGCTGCGGTCGCGGGCGGCTTCCAGTGCGGCGATCAGAGCGGCGCGTACGCCGTGGTTCTCCAGCTCGCGGATCGCGCTGATCGTCGTGCCCGCCGGGGACATCACGGCCTCGCGCAGCTTCACCGGGTGCTCGCCGCTGTCGCGGAGCATCACCGCGGCACCGATCGCGGACTGCACGATGAGGTCGTACGCCTGGGCCCGCGGCAGGCCGAGCAGGATTCCCGCGTCCGTCATCGCCTCGACCAGGTAATAGAAGTAGGCCGGGCCCGAGCCGGAGAGGGCCGTCGCGGCGTCCTGCTGCGACTCCGGTACGCGCAATGTCTTGCCGACGCCGCCGAAGATCTCCTCCGTGTGGGCGAGGTGCTCCGGGGTCGCGTGGCTGCCACCGCTGATCACGGACATGCCCTCGTCGACCAGGACCGGCGTGTTCGGCATGACGCGCACGACGGGGGTACCGGCGGCGAGGCGGGCCTCGATGAAGGAGCTCGGGATGCCCGCCGCGGCGCTGACCACGAGGCGGTCGCTCGTGAGGTGCGGGGCGAGCTCGTCCAGGAGACTGCCCATGTCCTGCGGCTTGACCGCGAGGATCAGGGTGTCGGCGCGTTTGGCGGCGTCGGCGTTGGTGACGGCGTCCACGCCGTAGCGGGTGCGGAGTTCCTCGGCGCGCTCCGGGCGGCGGGCGGTCACGAGGAGGTTGGCCGGGTGCCAGCCGGCTCGGATCATTCCGCTGAGGAGGGCCTCGCCGATCTTGCCGGTGCCGAGGACTGCGACGGTCGGGGTCATGGGGTCACCCTCCGGGTGGTGCGGGGTTCGTGACGTCATCCTCGCACCGGGGCGGGGGTGGGGAGGGGGGTGTCCGATGGGCGGTACGGCGGTACGGCGGTACGGCGGTACGGCGGTACGGCGGTACGGCGGTACGGCGGTACGGCGGTACGGCGGTACGGCGGTACGGCGGTACGGGGTGGCTCGACGCTCATGGGGTGCCGGCGCGCTGACAAGGTGCCGGACGCCCACGAGGTGGCTGACGCTCATGGGGTGCCGGACGCTCACGGGGTGCGGCGGGGCAGGGTGGCGGCGCCCAGGGCCAGGACCAGGAGCGCGACGGCCGCCACGATGGCGGTGTCCCGTACGAAGGTGGCGTCGGCGGCGGGGTGGTGGAGGACCTGGGACATCGCATCCACGGCGTACGACATGGGCAGGGCGTCCGAGATCCACCGCAGGACCGGCTGCATGGCGTCGCGCGGGGTGAACAGGCCGCACAGCAGGAGCTGGGGGAAGATCACCGCCGGCATGAACTGGACCGCCTGGAACTCCGATGCGGCGAAAGCGGAGACGAACAGGCCGAGGGCCGTGCCGAGCAGGGCGTCGAGCAGGGCGACCAGGAGCAGCAGCCAGGGGGAGCCGGCCACGTTCAGGTCGAGGAGCCAGAGGGAGATGCCCGTGGCGAGGAGCGACTGGAGGACGGCCAGCGCGCCGAAGGCCAGGGCGTAGCCGCCGATCAGTTCGCTTTTGCCGAGCGGCATGGCGAGGAGGCGTTCCAGGGTGCCCGATGTGCGTTCGCGCAGGGTGGCGATGGAGGACACCAGGAACATCGTGATCAGCGGGAAGATGCCGAGCAGGGAGGCGCCGATGTCGTTGAAGACGGCGCGGTCGCCGTCGAACACGTATCGGAGCAGGACGATCATGAGCGACGGTACGGCGAGGAGCAGCGCGATGGTGCGCGGGTCGTGGCGCAGTTGCCGCAGGACGCGAGCGGCGGTCGCGAGGGTGCGGGACGCGTTCATGGGCGGGCCTCGGGGTGGGGGGTGAGCAGGGTGAGGGTGCGCGGGGCAGCGGTGCGCGGGGCAGCGGTGCGCGGGGCAGCGGTGCGCGGGGCAGCGGTGCGCGGGGCAGCGGTGCGCGGGGCAGCGGTGAGCGGGGCAGCGGTGAGCGGGGCAGCGGTGAGCGGGGCAGCGGTGAGCGGGGCAGCGGTGAGCGGGGCAGCGGTGAGCGGGGCAGCGGTGAGCGGGGCAGCGGTGGCGGTTGGTGCCGGGTGCGTGCGCCTGTGTCCCGGTGTCCATCGGCGGCGGCGGGGGCGGCGGTTGGTGCCGGGTGCGTGCGCCGGCCTGGGGTTGATCGGTGCGGCCGCGTTCGCCGGGGCGGCCGTGTTCGCCGGGGCGGCCGCGCTCATCAGTGCGCCCGCGTTCGGCGGAACGCCCGTGTTCATCGGCGCCCCCGCGTACATCGGGTCGGCCGCGCTCATCAAGTCGGCCGCGGTCATCGGGTAGGGCCGGAGGGGGCGGCGGCCTCGTCGACCAGGTGCAGGAAGGCTTCCTCGACGGTTTCGGTGGCGGTACGGGCGCGCAGGGCGGCCGGGGTGTCCTCGGCGAGGAGGGTGCCGTCGCGGAGCAGGAGCAGGCGGTGGCAGCGTTCTGCCTCGTCCATGACGTGCGAGGAGACCAAAATCGTGGTCCCGCGCCTGGCGGCGATGGTGTGGAGGAGGTGCCACAGGTCGCGGCGGAGTACGGGGTCGAGGCCGACGGTCGGCTCGTCCAGGATGAGCAGGTCCGGGGTGCCGAGCAGGGCGACCGCCAGGGAGACGCGGCTGAGTTGGCCGCCGGAGAGCCGTCCTGCCAGGTCGTGGGCGTGGGCGGTGAGATCGACGTCCGTGAGGGCCCGGTCGACGGCTTCGGCGCGGGGCGCGCGGTGGGCTCGGCCCGGGTGCAGTACGGCCGCGAAGTACTCCAGGTTCTGACGTACCGTCAAGTCTCGGTAGATGGAAGGGGCTTGGGTCACGTAGCCGATGCGCTCGCGCAGGGACGGGGTGCCGGCGGGGACGCCGAGGACCGTCAACGTGCCGGTGACGTTGGCCTGCGTGCCCGCGACGGCGCGCATCAGGGTGGACTTTCCGCAGCCGGAGGGGCCGAGGAGTCCGGTGATGCGGCCGCGCGGGACGGTGAAGTCGAGGGCACGGAGGACTGTGCGGTCGCCGCGTACGACGGTGAGGGCGCGGGCGGTGACGGCGGGGGGTGGGTCCGTCCGCGGGCGGGGGTCGGTGGGCCGGGGGTTGGTGGGCCAGGGGTTGGTGGGCCGCAGGTTGATGGACCGGGGATCGGCGGGCCCGGGGTCGGTGGACCGGGAGTCGGCGGGCCGGGGGTCGACCCGGTTGCCCCGTTCGTCTTCCTGCGCCTCGGCGGGCGGGTCGGGCCGGTTGCCCGGTTCGCGTCCCTCCGCCTCGGCGGGCGGGGCGACGGCACCCGGTTCGCGTCCCTCCGCTTCGGCGGTCAAGGCGGCGGCACCCGGTTCGCGTCCCTCCGCCTCGGCGGTCAAGGCGGCGGCACCCGGTTCGCGTCCCTCCGCCTCGGCGGTCAAGGCGGCGGCACCCGGTTCGCGTCCCTCCGCTTCGGCGGGCGGGGCGACGGGGGCGCCCGGTTCGCCTTTCTCCGACTCTGCGGGTGGATCGTAATTCACCATGTGATGAATAGTGCTCTGCGAGGGTCGGGGCGTCAAGGATCCCGGGGTGGCGGGTGGGCGGAGGGGGCGGCCCGGGATGCGGCCTTGTCGGCTCAGTTCAAGGCCAGGCGCAGGTAGACCACGTACCGCTCCTCCACCGTGCCGTCCGGGAAGAGCTCGCTCAGTACGGCGTGCTCGGCCGTCATGAACTCCTTCGTCCGCTCCTCGCCGAGCACCAGGAACGCCGAGTGGCTCGCCAGATTGGCGAGGTGGGTGGCCAGGGGGACCGTGCGGCTGTGCGGGATGCGGCGTTCCGTGAAGTCGAGGCCGGGGATGTCCGTCCAGGGGTGGCCCCAGCGCTCTTCGGTACCGCTGCCGCTGCGGGTGGCGACCGCGCGTTGCTCCGCCGAGCGGTCGATGCCCAGGAAGTCGCTGATCCGGGCGTCCTGGGCGGCCGTCCACGCGGCCGAGTGGTCGGCGATGTTCCACCACAGGGCGAGCGCGCCGCCCGGCCGCAGTACGCGACGTGCCTCCGGGGCCGCCTTCGTCGGGTCGGCCCAGTGCCAGGCCTGGGCGTACGTGACGAGGTCCGCGGAGGCGGTGGCCAGGGGAAGGCTGTTGCCGTCGCCCCGTACCAACGGGATGCCGGGGTTGCCCGCGCGGAACTGTGTGGCCATGCCCCCGCCGGGCTCGACCGCGACGACCCGCGCGCCTCGGGCGTGCAGCAGGGCGCTGGAGATTCCGGTGCCGGCGCCGATGTCCGCGACCTGGGCGCCGTTGAGGGGGCGACCCGTCAGTTCCTCCAGCGCGTCGAGGAGCTGGGGCGGGTACGAGGGCCGGTTCGCGGCGTACTGGGCTGCGGCGGCGTTGAAGGAGTCGGCGCGGGAGGGGGCGGCGGGCGTCGCGGGATGCATCGCGGGAGGCGTCATGGGCCGAGTCTGCCGCGCGAGGGGTGGGTGGGGCGAGGGTGTTCCCGACCCGCCTGCGGGGTGGTTTGTGCGACGGGGTGGTTGGTTCGGCGGGTGGTTCGCGCGGCGGGGTGGTTGGGGTTCGACTGCGGGCCCTCAGGGGCTGGGCGCGCAGTTCCCCGCGTCCCTCAGAGCACGGCCCAAGTCCCCGCGCCCCTCAGAGTACGGGCCAAGCGGCTGGCCCACGCCGCTGCGGGCGGAGTTCGGCGGTTACCGGAGCGGGGCCGGGGTGCTGGACAGCGACCTCAAGCCGGGCCGGTGGGAGGGGGCCCGCCCCCAGTACAGCCCGCCCGGGTTCCGGGTTCGCCGCCGCCGCGGGCTACTTGCGTTTTGGTTTTTTGCGGGTGGACGGGTTGCCCGTCCTCGTGCCGCGGCGGCGTTCGTACTGGGTGCGGGCCGTCTCGTACTCCTTGCGGTGCAGGGCCTCGCCCGGGGCCTCCGTGAAGGTGCGGCAGAAGTACGCAAGCAGCGAGCCGATGAAGCCGATCGCCTTCAGGCCCTGGAGCGAGCGGTCCGCGTCCGGGTCGGCGGGGCGGGCCGAGAACCGCTCCCAGGTCTTGCGGAACGCCAGCGCGCTGCAGATCGCGAACATCACGACGACCAGCACGTTCACGAAGGAGCCCGTGTCGGCGAGCTGGAGCCCTTCGTAGGCGAAGCGCAGGACGAAGCAGGCCGCCGCCGCGGCGACGAGCGAGCCGATCGCCGCGCCGGCGCGACGCAGGCCATAGCCCTGGTCGTGCTTCACCCAGCTGGTGCCGAAGAAGCGGATCGGCTCGGGCTGCGGGCCCGCGGCCACCGCCTTGGCGCCCGCGGCACCCCCGCCCCCCTTACCGGTATCCGCGCCCCCGCCCCCCTTGCCGGTGGCCGCGGCCCTGGCGTCCTCTGCGCCCCCGGCCGCCCCGCCGGTGTCCGCGCTGTCGCCCGTGTTCTCGCTCATGGGGTCGATTATCCCCGGGGCGGCCGCGTTGCCGGTCAGCCGCAGCGCTGCGCCACGTACCCGTCACTCCCCGTCTTCACATACGCGTCCGCGACGAACCGGCCGTTGCCGATGTTGTCCCAGATGTTCGACGTGCCGTACGGGCCCGTGACACTCGTGCCCGGGGTCTGGCAGTTGATCGGCACCGAGGCGCCCAGGTCCAGGGTGTCGACGATCGAGTAGCCCGTGCCGGGGCCGCTGCGTACGTTCAGTTGGCAGCCCGGGGCCACCGGATAGCGGTGCACCCCCAGCAACGCCGATGCGCTTGTTTCAGCCGATTCCGTTGTCATCCCCGACTCCCCCCTGGGGCCCTCACGGGTCCCCCCTTGGCTTCACTCTGTGTGCAACACGCAGGCTAGCAAGCCCCCTCGGGCAGGCACATGCCATCGACTAGGCTCCGTTGGACGCGCGCGTACAACGGACACACGGGGGTCGGCCATGGCGTCGCCGCGCAGTATCGGCTTCGGGGCGCCGGGCTCCGGGGATCCGGAATCCGCCGGTGCGTACCGGCTCGAATCCGTCCTCGGCTCGGGTGGCATGGGGGTGGTGCATCTGGCCACCTCGCCCTCCGGCATGCGGCTCGCCGTCAAGATCGTGCACGCCCAGCACGCGGCCGATCCGGAATTCCGGGCGCGGTTCCGCCAGGAGGTGTCGGCGGCCCGGCGCGTCAGTGGCGCCTTCACCGCCTCCGTCGTGGACGCCGACCCCGAGGCCGACCGGCCCTGGATGGCCACCGTGCACATCCCGGGGCCCACGCTCGCCGAACGCGTCAAGGACAGCGGCCCGCTGCCCGCCGACGACGTACGCCGGCTCGGCGCCGGGCTCGCCGAGGCGCTGCGCGACATCCACCGCGCGGGGGTGGTCCACCGCGACCTCAAGCCGAGCAACGTACTGCTCGCGGCCGACGGGCCCCGCGTCATCGACTTCGGCATCTCGCGCCCGTACGACAGTGATCTGCGCACCGAGACCGGCAAGCTCATCGGCACCCCGCCCTTCATGGCGCCCGAGCAGTTCCAGCGGCCCCGCGAGGTCGGGCCCGCCGCCGACGTGTTCGCCATGGGCGCGGTGCTCGTGCACGCGGCGACCGGGCGCGGGCCCTTCGACTCCGAGTCGCCGTACATCGTGGCCTATCAAGTGGTGCACAACGAGCCCGAGTTGACGGGTGTGCCCGAGGACCTCGTGCCGGTGCTGCGGAGCTGTCTGGCCAAGGATCCCGGCGACCGGCCCACCCCGGACGAGCTGATGTCGGAGCTGCGGTCGGCCGCGTACGGCTCCGAGGCGTCCATCCCCACGCAGCGCTTCCGCAACCCGGTCCGGTCACCGGGCGGCACCGACGACACCGGCTCGCCTCCACCCGGCGCCAAGCACACCGGCTCGCCTCCACCCGGCGCCGAGGACACCGGCTCGTCCCCGGGCGGCGCCGAAGGCACCGGCTCGTCCCCGGGCGGCGCCGAAGGCACCGGCTCCCCCGCCCCTGTCCCCCGCCGGGGCCGCCGAATCCACTGGGCGCTCGCCGCGCTCGCGGGCGCCGGGGTGCTCGGCGGGACCGTGGTGGCGGTTCAGGCGATGCCCGACGGGACCGGGACCGTGGCCGCGTCGGAACGGTCCGGCGCCCCCGACGCACCCCGGTTCAAGCCCTGGCAGACCCGGTTGGACACGGGCGGAAGGAACGGCGGCGAGGACCGTACGGCCTTCTGCTCCGCAGCCGTCGGCGGTGGCGCGCTGTACTGCTCCGCGCCCGGGGTCGCGCTCGCCCGGCTGGACGCCGTCACCGGGAAGGTGATGTGGTCCGTGCCCGGCGCGGGCGGCCAGGCGCTCTCGGACGACTACGCTCCGGCGATCGCGGGCGGCCGGGTGCTCGCGCGGGCTCCGGGCGGCCCGCTGCGGGCATACGACCCCGCGAGCGGGAAGCAGATGTGGTCCGCCGATGTGTCGGCGTACTCGGGGGTACGCCCCGCAGGCGCCGCCGTGCTGCTGACCACGGCGGACGGGCAGGTCACCGCGCTCGACGCCGCCACGGGCAGGGAGCGGTGGCGCAAGCCGCTCGGCGGGCCCCGCGCCCAGTGGGTCATCGCCGGTGACGGCGGGACCGCCTACGCCGTCGCGCCCGGCGGCGACGGCGGCTCGGCCTCCACGAACGCCGTGACCTCGAAGACCGCCGTAACCTCCGCGACCTCCACGACCGTTGTGACCGCCGTCGACCCGGCCACCGGAGCCGTACGGTGGCAGGCGCGGCCGGCCGGGCGGCTGCGGCCCGTCGCGGCGGGCGCGAACGCCGTGTTCCTCCTGGCCACCGACTCCAGCGGCTTCACCTCGGCGGTCGTACGCGTCGACACCGTCGCGCACACCGCACGGCGCACCCCGCTCGCGGCCCCGCTCGACCAGGCGCAGGCCGGGGTCGACGGAGACACCGTCTACGTCTTCGGGGCGGGCGGCACGCTGGTCGCCGCCGACACGGTGCACGGCAGCGAGACATGGCGGCTCGACACCGGGCTCGCCCGCGCCTCGCGGCCGGTCGCGTCGGGCGGCCGGGTGTATCTGACCGGCGCCGACGGCAGGCTGCTCGTCTTCGACGCGCGCAAGGGCGTACTCGCCGGGCAGACCAACCCCCGCATGAACGGCGGGCGTTACACCTTCACGCCCGCCCTCCCGGCGCCGCTCGCCGCCGGGGGGCGGGTGTACGCGGCCGCACCCGACGGGTCGGTCTTCGGAGTCGATCCGGAGGACGTCGGGAATTGGTGAGGCGGCGACTCGGCGGAACGGGTGCCCAACGGGTGCGCGGTGCGCCCGTACATGGCTGACGCCCCGCCAGATGTGTTCTGACGGGGCGTCACGGCCAACGGGCGAGGAACCCGTTGCCCGTCAGCCCAGCTTCGACACGTCGCGGACCGCGCCACGGTCGGCGCTGGTGGCCATCGCGGCGTAGGCGCGCAGCGCGGCGGACACCTTGCGCTCGCGGTTCTTCGGGGCGTACACCCCGCCCAGCGCCTCGCGCCGGGTCGCCAACTCGGCCTCGGGGACGAGGAGTTCGATCGTACGGTTGGGGATGTCGATCCGGATGCGGTCGCCGTCCTCGACGAGCGCGATCGTGCCGCCGGACGCCGCCTCGGGTGAGGCGTGGCCGATGGAGAGGCCCGAGGTGCCGCCGGAGAAGCGGCCGTCGGTGACCAGGGCGCAGCTCTTGCCGAGACCGCGGCCCTTGAGGAACGACGTCGGGTACAGCATCTCCTGCATGCCGGGGCCGCCCTTGGGGCCCTCGTAGCGGATCACGACGACATCGCCGTGCGTGATCTCCTTCTTGAGGATCTTGTCGACGGCCTCCTCCTGCGACTCGCAGACGACGGCCGGGCCCTCGAAGGTCCAGATCGACTCGTCGACGCCGGCCGTCTTCACGACACAGCCGTCCTCGGCGAGGTTGCCGCGCAGGACGGCGAGACCGCCGTCCTTGCTGTACGCGTGTTCCGCGTCCCGGATGCAGCCCTCGGCGGCGTCGGTGTCGAGGGTGTCCCAGCGCTCGGACTGCGAGAAGGCGGTCGCGGAGCGGACGCAGCCGGGGGCCGCGTGCCACAGCTCGACGGCCTCGGGGGACGGGGAGCCGCCGCGCACGTCCCACGCGTCCAGCCACTCCTTGATGGAGCGGGAGTGGACGGTGTGGACGTCCTCGTTGAGCAGGCCCGCGCGGTACAGCTCGCCGAGGATGGCGGGGATGCCGCCGGCGCGGTGCACGTCCTCCATGTAGTACGTACGGTTCTTGCCGACGTTCGGGGCGACCTTGGCGAGGCACGGGACGCGGCGGCTGACCGCGTCCATGTCGCTGAGCCCGTAGTCGAGTTCGGCCTCCTGGGCGGCGGCCAGCAGGTGCAGGATCGTGTTGGTGGAGCCGCCCATCGCGATGTCGAGCGCCATGGCGTTCTCGAACGCGGCGCGCGTCGCGATGGAGCGGGGCAGGACGGAGTGGTCGTCCTGCTCGTAGTGGCGCTTGGTGATGTCCACGACCGTGCGGGCGGCGTTCTCGTACAGCGCGCGGCGGGCGGTGTGGGTCGCGAGCACCGAGCCGTTGCCGGGGAGGGAGAGCCCGATCGCCTCGGTCAGGCAGTTCATGGAGTTGGCCGTGAACATGCCGGAACAGGAGCCGCAGGTGGGGCAGGCGTTCTCCTCGATACGGAGGATGTCCGCGTCGGAGATCTTGTCGTTGACGGCGTCCGAGATCGCGTCGACCAGGTCGAGCGTGCGGACCGTCCCGTCGACCAGGGTCGCCTTGCCGGCCTCCATCGGGCCGCCGGAGACGAAGACGGTGGGAATGTTGAGGCGGAGCGCCGCCATCAGCATGCCGGGGGTGATCTTGTCGCAGTTGGAGATGCAGATCAGGGCGTCGGCGCAGTGCGCTTCGACCATGTACTCCACGCTGTCCGCGATGAGGTCGCGGGAGGGGAGGCTGTAGAGCATGCCGCCGTGGCCCATGGCGATGCCGTCGTCCACGGCGATGGTGTTGAACTCGCGGGGCACGGCGCCGGCGGCGAGGATCGCCTCGCTGACGATCCGGCCCACCGGGGCGAGGTGGGTGTGGCCCGGCACGAACTCGGTGAAGCTGTTCGCCACGGCGATGATCGGCTTGCCGATGTCCTCGCTCGCTACACCGGAGGCCCGCATAAGGGCGCGGGCGCCCGCCATGTTGCGGCCGTGGGTGACTGTGCGGGACCTCAGCTCGGGCATCGTCGCTCGTCTCCTAGGTATGGGTGTGCTCTGGTGTGAGCCTACGCCGGGGCTCCGCCATCTGGACAGGGTGTCCGGATGGTGGGACTTGGGGTTCGGCATGTGACCCTCCCTGCCGGGGGGTGCGGGTGTGGCGGGGGCGCGGGTGCGGCGGGGTGCGGGTGCGGCGGGGTGCGGGTACGGCTGGGTGCGGGTACGGCGGGGTGCGGGTACGGCGGGGTGCGGGTACGGCTGGGTGCGGGTACGGCTGGGTGCGGGTACGGCTGGGTGCGGGTACGGCTAGGTGCGGGTACGGCTAGGTGCGCTAGGGGCTTGGCGCCAGACCCCGGGGGGCCGCTCCCCGACCCTTCCCGAAACCCGCCGGGGGTGAGTGGTGATCGGCTGCGGACCGTGCGTGGTTGCTCGCGCAGTTCCCCGCGCCCCTCAACTGCTCAGGGGGCCGCACCTCAAGTAGCCGCACGAGTCGGCGGGGCTAGGGCTCCGTCAGGTAGCGCTGCAAAGTGGGGCCCACCAAAGCCACGATGTGTTCCGGCGGCGCCGACGCGAGCGGCTCGACCTCCAACACGTACCGCATGATCGCGACACCCACCATGTGCGACGCCGCGAGCTCCGCCCGGAAGCGGGGTTCGGGGACGGCGAGCTCGGCGGCGACCCGCTCCAGGAGCCGCCGCAGCACCACCCCCCGCAGCACCTTCGCCGCCGCGTCATGCGTGAGGGCCGAGCGGATCACGGCGATCAGCGGGGTGCGCGTCGCCGGGTTCTCCCAGATGGCCAGGAAGTGGCGGGCCAGGCGTTCGCCGACGCCGTCGAGGGAGTCGCCCAGGATCGCGTCCACGGTCAGGGCGGGCGAGAAGTCGACCTCGACGGCCGCCGCGAACACCGCTTCCTTCGTGCCGAAGTAGTGGTGCACGAGCGCCGCGTCCACCCCGGCCGCCTTGGCGATGCCGCGCATGGAGGCCTTGTCGTATCCCCGGGCGGAGAACTCCGTACGCGCGGCGGCGAGGATGCGGTCGCGGGCGCCGGGCCCGTCGTCCCCGGCCGACCGCGGCGGGCGGCCCCGGCGGCGCGGGGCGGGGGCGGCGGGGTCCGTCATCCGCGGCGGGCCGGCGCGGACGCCAGGTGCAGCCGGGTGAAGGCGAGGGCCTCCGCGAGGTCGGCCTCGCGTTCGGCGGCGGACATGGCACGCCGGGTGTTGACCTCGATGACGACATGCCCGTCGAAGCCGGTGAGGGCGAGCCGCTCCAGGAGTTCCGCGCACGGCTGGGTGCCGCGGCCCGGCACCAGATGTTCGTCCTTGGCCGAGCCGCGCCCGTCCGCGAGGTGGACGTGGGCGAGCCGGTCGCCCATCCGGTCGACCATGGCCATCGCGTCCGTACGGGAGGTCGCGGCGTGCGACAGGTCGACGGTGAAGTGCCGGTAGTCGTCCTTCGTGACGTCCCAGTCGGGCGCGTAGGCGAGCATCTCGCGGTCCCGGTAGCGCCACGGGTACATGTTCTCGACGGCGAATCTGACGTCGGTCTCGTCCGTCATCCGCCAGATCCCGTCGACGAAGTCGCGCGCGTACTGACGCTGCCAGCGGAAGGGCGGGTGGACCACTACGGCGGACGCGCCGAGCTTCTCGGCCGCCGCCCTCGCGCGCTGGAGCTTCACCCAGGGATCGGTGGACCAGACCCGCTGGGTGATCAGCAGACATGGGGCGTGGACGGCCAGGATCGGCACCTGGTGGTAGTCGGAGAGCCGCCGCAGAGCTTCGATGTCCTGGCTGACGGGGTCGGTCCAGACCATGACCTCGACGCCGTCGTAACCCAGGCGTGCCGCGACCTCGAAGGCCGTCGCTGTCGACTCCGGATAGACCGACGCCGTGGACAGGGCGACCTTCGCATCCGGGATGCGCACCACTGGTTCTGCCACGCATGACAGCGTACGGGCCGTCACCGCCGGGCGGGGAGGCGGTCCTGCGAGACCGACGAACGTCACACTCGCCGGTAACTGCGGCGCCTCCGGTACGTGACCTCCGTCACCGCAGCCCGTCCAACACCCCACCCCGACCGCGCCCGTCCCTCACCTCACCACCTCACCCCGACCGCGCCCGTCCCTCACCTCACCACCTCACCCCACCGGCAAGTGGTCGAGGTGGCGCAGGATCACTCCCTCGCGCAGGGCCCACGGGCAGACCTCCAGCTCGTCGACGGCGAACAGGTCCATCGCGCCCTCCGCGACGAGCGCCCCGGCCAGCAGCTGGGGCGCCCGGCCCACCGAGACGCCGGGCAGGGTGGCGCGCTGCTCGCTCGTCATGGCGGCGAGCTTGGGCACCCACTCCTCCAGGGACGCGCGGCTCAGGGTGCGCTGGACGTAGGCGCCCTCGCTCGACCGCGCGGCGCCCGCGATCCGCGCGAGCTGCTTGAACGTCTTGGAGGTGGCGACGACGTGGTCGGGCCGACCCGAGCGCGTGAACTCCCCCACCGTCCCGGCGATCTGGGCCCGTACGTGCCGCCGCAGCGCCCGTACGTCGGACGGGTCCGGCGGGTCGCCCGGCAGCCAGCCCGCCGTCAGCCGGCCCGCGCCGAGCGGCAGCGAGACCGCCGCGTCGGGCTCCTCGTCGATGCCGTACGCGACTTCGAGGGAGCCGCCGCCGATGTCGAGCAGGAGCAGCTTCCCCGCCGACCAGCCGTACCAGCGGCGGGCCGCGAGGAAGGTGAGGCGGGCCTCCTCCTCGCCGGAGAGCACACCCAGGTCCACGCCGGTCTCCGCGCGGACGCGGGCCGTGACGAGGTCGGCGTTGCTGGCCTCGCGCACCGCGGAGGTCGCGAAGGGGAGCAGTTCCTGGACGCCCTTGTCCTCGGCGGCGAGCAGCGCCTCGCCGATCGTGGCGACGAGCCGGTCGATGCCTTCGGGTCCGATCGCACCGTCCTCGTCGAGGAGTTCGGCGAGGCGCAGCTCGGCCTTGTGCGAGTGCGCCGGCAGCGGCGCGGCACCGGCGTGCGCGTCCACCACCAGCAGATGAACCGTGTTCGACCCCACATCGAGGACTCCGAGTCTCATGGACCGAACGCTACTGCGCCTGCGAAGACGCCCTCGGACATACGCTGGAGGTGTGCCAGAGACGAAAAAGGCGAAGCCGGGCAAAGCCAAAGCCCCGAAGGACCTCGCGAAGCAGTCGCGGGGCAAGCAGAAGACGGTCCAGGACGAGCAGGGGATCGACTTCCCGCGCGCCTGGGTCGAGTTTCCCGACCCCGCCGACGACGAGCAGGTCTTCCGCTGTGATCTGACGTGGCTCACGTCACGGTGGACCTGCATCTTCGGCAGCGGCTGCCAGGGCATCGAGGCGGGCCGGGCCGATGACGGCTGCTGCACGCTCGGCGCCCACTTCTCCGACGAGGACGACGAGAAGCGGGTGGCCGAGAACGTGGCGCGGCTCACCCCCGAGCTGTGGCAGTTCCACGACGTCGGTACGGAGACGGGCTGGATCCAGACCGACGAGGACGGCGACCGTCAGACGCGCCGCTGGAACGGCTCGTGCATCTTCCAGAACCGGCCGGGGTTCGCGGGCGGCATGGGCTGCTCGCTCCACATCCTCGCCCTCAAGGAGGGCAAGGAGCCGCTGGAGACCAAGCCGGACGTCTGCTGGCAGCTGCCGGTGCGCCGGACGTACGACTGGATCGAGCGGCCCGACGACACCAAGGTGCTGCAGATCTCGATCGGTGAGTACGACCGGCGCGGCTGGGGCCCGGGCGGTCACGACCTGCACTGGTGGTGCACGTCGGCGACGTCGGCGCACGGCGCGGGCGAGCCGGTGTACGTCACGTACAAGCCGGAGCTGACCGAGCTGATGGGACCTGAGGCGTACGCCGTCCTGGTCGGGCTGTGCGAGGCGCGGCTCGCATCGCAGCTTCCGCTGGTCGCACCGCACCCGGCGGACCCGAAGCGGTAACTCCCCTTTCCTGTACAGGAGTTGCTTCCTGTACGGGAGTTGCTTCCTGTACGAAGGTTGTCAGCTGCTCGGGGTCGGAGAGGGCGGCGTCGGGGTGGCGGTGGGGGTGCCGTCGGGCGGCGTCGGGCTCTGGCTCGGCGGTGTCTGCGTGGGGGTGGGAGTGGGCGTGGGGCTGCCCGGGGTCTCGGTGGGCGGGGTCGACGCGGGCGCGCTGGAACCGCCGGGGCCCGGGTGGCCCGTGGTGCCGGTGCCGGGGTCGGGCGAGGACGGCGTCACGATCGGGGTGCCGTCGCCGCTGATGCGTACCGCGGCGCCCGTGGGGGCCACTTCGACCCGCGCCGACCAGGCGTGGTGCGGCTCCGTGCCGTGGTCGACCCGGATGTAGACGGTGACGGCGGCGCCGGGCGCGAGCCGGCCCGCGCTCTGGCTGAAGACGAGCCAGCCGGCCCGGCTGCGCAGCGACCAGTCGACGGGCGCGTCGCCGGTCGAGGTCAGCGTCAGGACGGTGGTGTCGCCCGCCGAACTCGCGGCGACGGCGAGCCTGGCCGCTCCGGCGGGGGGCGTGGTGGGGCTGATGACCTCGACCGAGACGTCGGGCGTGCGGCTGCCGGCGGTGAAGCGGGCGTCGGGTGCGCTGCGGGCGTTGCCCGCGTTCTCGTAGCGGTCGGAGGGGTGGCCTTCGAGCCCGCCGGGGGTGTCGGCCTCGCTGGCGGTGACCTTCGCGCCGTTCTCCGGCTCGCCGGTCGCGGGGGCGCCGCGGTAGGCGGCCCACAGCGCGAAGACGGGGGCCGCGACGACGGTCGCGACGACGGTGGTGGTCACGGCCCTGGCCCGCAGCCGGTCCCGCCGGGCGGCCCGGTCCTTGGGGTCCATCGGGAACCCGGCGCGGTCGAAGCGCGGGGCCCCGCCGCGCGTCCGCGGTACGTGCAGCATCGCGGCCTGCGCGGCGGCCCGCGGCGCCTCGGCGAGCGGCAGCGCGGCCGGCGTGACGGTCGAGCCGGGCCAGGGGCCCGCGGCGCCCGCACGTTCGGCGGCGCGGCGGCAGCGGGGGCAGTCGTCGACGTGCCGCACCAGTTCGCGGCGGAGCGCGGCGGAGAGCAACACCTGGTGGTCGCCGGTGAGTTGGGCGACCGTGGGACAGCCGCCCATCTCGACGACGGCGAGCGCGGCCCGGGTCCGCTCGACCTCGCAGGCGCCCGCGGCGAGGAGCTCGCGCGCGGCCGGGTAGTTCATGCCGAGCACCGAGGCGACCTCGCGGGCGCCGAGCTGGTGGCGGACCGCGAGTTCGAGCGCCTCGCGCTGCTCGGGAGTGGTGCCGGCCGCCTCGGGCCAGGCGAGCAGGGCGAGTTCGCGGCGTCGGCGCTCGCGCTCCTCGTCGGAAACCTCGGCGGCGGGGGTGTCCTCGGGGGCGCGGCCTGTGTGGGCGCCCTGACGGTTGCGCCTGCGCTCGGCGAGCTTGCGCAGACAGGCCCAGCGGGCCAGCGCGTACAGCCACGCCCGGCGTTCGGCCTCGCCCGCGGGGCAGCGGGCGTACTGGCGCTCGGAGACGGCCAGTATGTCGCCGAGTGCGGCGGTCGCCTCGTCGTGGTCGCACAGAACGGAGAGGCAGTACGTGAACAAGCCGTCGAGGTAGACCTCGTAACGCGCGGGCGGGCGCTGGGCCAACGTACGGGGCGCACGGCGCTGCGCCCGGTGTGCGCCGGTGTTGTGCGCTGGTTGATCCAGTCTGCTGCTCGTCACGCGTGCGACCGTAGGCGGAGCATGAGGGGTTCTTCGTACCGGTTGAACACATTTAATCCTTACGGGTGAACGTATCCCTCAAAAGAGGACAGGAATCGGGAATTCCACGGCATTCCATGGCAGACCCATCACGCACTGTGCAAACGGGCGCAAGCGAGCGGGGCGACGCGCCTCCGGCCGCATCCACCCGAACGGCGGGCGCGCACCGCCGACCCCGCTTCCCGCCCTGCTCCGGCCCCACTCCGGCTCCGCGCCCGGGTCCCGACCCGCCTCGGTCCGCGTCCCGTGTCCGGCCCCGCTCCCGCCTCCGCTCCCGCTCCGCGAGGTGCGGTCCGTGCCGGCGGCCCGGCGGGGGTTGTCAGTGGGCCCCTATACGGTGACGCCATGGCTGCCCGTACGAAATCCGCGAAGGACCGGCCGTCCTACCGCTGCACCGAATGCGGCTGGACCACCGCCAAATGGCTCGGCCGTTGCCCCGAGTGCCAGGCGTGGGGGACGGTCGAGGAGTACGGCGCGCCCGCGGTCCGCACCACGGCGGCCGGCCGCGTCTCCACCGCCGCGCTGCCCATCGGCGAGGTCGACGGCCGCCAGGCGACCGCCCGCACCACCGGCGTCGACGAGCTCGACCGGGTGCTCGGCGGCGGTCTCGTGCCGGGCGCGGTCGTGCTGCTCGCGGGCGAGCCCGGCGTCGGCAAGTCCACGCTGCTCCTGGACGTGGCGGCCAAGGCGGCCAGCGAGGACCACCGCACCCTCTACATCACGGGCGAGGAGTCGGCGAGCCAGGTCCGGCTGCGCGCCGACCGGATCAAGGCGATCGACGACCACCTGTATCTGGCGGCCGAGACCGACCTGTCCGCGGTCCTCGGCCACCTCGACGCGGTGAAGCCGTCCCTGCTCGTCCTCGACTCCGTCCAGACCGTGGCCTCGCCCGAGATCGACGGGGCGCCCGGCGGCATGGCCCAGGTCCGCGAGGTGGCGGGCGCGCTGATCCGCGCTTCCAAGGAGCGCGGCATGTCCACGCTGCTCGTCGGCCATGTCACCAAGGACGGCGCGATCGCGGGCCCCCGCCTGTTGGAACACCTGGTGGACGTGGTGCTCTCCTTCGAGGGCGACCGGCACGCGCGGCTGCGTCTCGTACGGGGCGTCAAGAACCGTTACGGCACCACGGACGAGGTCGGCTGCTTCGAGCTGCACGACGAGGGCATCACCGGGCTCGCCGACCCCAGCGGCCTCTTCCTGACCCGGCGAGACGTGGCGGTGCCGGGCACCTGCCTCACCGTCACGCTGGAGGGCCGCCGCCCGCTCGTCGCCGAAGTGCAGGCGCTCACCGTCGACTCGCAGATCCCCTCGCCGCGCCGCACCACCTCCGGTCTGGAGACCTCCCGCGTCTCGATGATGCTGGCCGTGCTCGAACAGCGGGGCCGCATCACGGCGCTCGGCAAGCGCGACATCTACAGCGCGACGGTGGGCGGAGTGAAGCTCTCCGAGCCCGCGGCCGACCTGGCGATCGCCCTCGCGCTCGCCTCCGCGGCGAGCGACACTCCGCTGCCCAAGAACCTCGTCGCGATCGGCGAAGTCGGGCTCGCGGGCGAGGTCAGAAGGGTCACCGGGGTGCAGCGCAGGCTCGCCGAGGCGCACCGGCTCGGCTTCACCCACGCCCTCGTGCCGACCGACCCCGGGAGGGTCCCGGCCGGTATGAAGGTCACGGAAGTCGCCGACATGGGGGACGCGCTGCGGGTGCTGCCTCGGGGGCGTCGCGCACAGGCCCCACGGGAGGAGTAGCCGCGCCGGTAGACTTTGCCCTGGTCTCGCCCGTCCGTACGAGCAGTACGCAAGCAGCTCGCGAGCAGTACGCGCCGTATGAGCAACACCGGAGGAGTGCAGTGGCAGCCAACGACCGGGCATCATCACCCGGAAAGTCCGGCACAGGCTCCGGTAACGAAGCACTGATGCGCGCCGCGCTGAGCGCCGTCGCGCCCGGCACCGCGCTCCGTGACGGCCTGGAGCGCATCCTGCGCGGCAACACCGGCGGTCTCATCGTGCTCGGCCTCGACAAGACGGTCGACTCGATGTGCACGGGCGGCTTCGTCCTGGACGTCGAGTTCGCGGCGACGCGCCTGCGCGAGCTGTGCAAGCTCGACGGCGCGCTCGTCCTCGACAAGGACATCACCAAGATCCACCGGGCCGGTGTGCAGCTCGTGCCGGACGCCGGGATCCCCACCGAGGAGACCGGCACCCGCCACCGCACGGCGGACCGCGTGTCCAAGCAGTGCAACTACCCGGTGGTGTCCGTCAGCCAGTCCATGCGGCTGATCGCGCTGTACGTGAACGGGGAGCGCCGGGTCCTTGAGGAGTCGGCGGCGATCCTCTCCCGCGCGAACCAGGCGCTGGCGACCCTGGAGCGGTACAAGCTCCGTCTCGACGAGGTGGCCGGCACGCTCTCCGCCCTGGAGATCGAGGACCTGGTCACCGTGCGGGACGTCACGGCGGTCGCCCAGCGCCTGGAGATGGTGCGGCGCATCGCGACGGAGATCGCGGAGTACGTGGTGGAGCTCGGCACCGACGGGCGGCTGCTCTCGCTCCAGCTGGACGAGCTGATCGCCGGGGTCGAGCCCGAGCGCGAGCTGGTCGTACGGGACTACGTGCCCGAGCCCACGGCCAAGCGGTCGCGGACGGTGGACGAGGCGCTGCGCGAGCTCAACGACCTCACCCATGCCGAACTGCTCGAACTGCCCATAGTGGCACGGGCGTTGGGGTACAGCGGCTCACCCGAGACGCTGGACTCGGCGGTGTCCCCGCGGGGCTACCGGCTCCTCGCGAAGGTGCCGCGGCTGCCGGGAGCGATCATCGAGCGGCTCGTCGAGCACTTCGGCGGGTTGCAGAAGCTGCTGGCTGCCTCGGTGGACGACCTTCAGACCGTCGACGGGGTCGGGGAGGCGCGGGCGCGGAGCGTGCGGGAGGGGCTCTCGCGGTTGGCCGAGTCTTCCATTCTGGAGCGGTACGTCTAGCTGGGGCCGGGGTTTTGCCCACCCTCCGACCCGTGCGGCTACTTGAGGGTGCGGCTACCTGGGGCTCCGCCCCAGACCCCGTTCGCGCGTTCTCCCACCCACCTCCCGTGCTGCGGCGTCGGCGAGGCCCAGCTCCCTGGGGCTCCGTCCCAGACCCCGTTCGCGCCTGAAGGGCGCTCGTCCTCAAACGCCGGACAGGCCGAGGATGCCAGGACTGGGCACCCCGCCACCTTCAACCGACGCCTCCAGGCGCACGGCGCCGGGTCACCTACAAGGGGCACGGGGCGGGCCCCGGAGGGGCTAGTCCTTGGCCAGGGCGAAGGACGCTCGGGCCACCGGGAGGCCGGGGAAGTGGGCTTCGATCAGGTACGTGCCGGGATCGACCGGACCCGCCGGCGGAGTCGCGCACCCCGGCGCGGACTTCGACCGGTCCCACTGCACGGTGTGCGTGATCGACGACGCCCCCGGCACCTGGAAGAACGCCCCGGCGTCACCCGAGACGCAGTCCTCCGTGGACCACACCCGGTCATTGGCGGTGGAGGTCACCGTCACCACCGCCCCCTTGGGCCCGAGATCCGCCTTGCACGCGGACGACGCGTTGTTCTTGAGGACTACCTCGATGCGCGGCTTCTCACCGGGCTCGTACGACGTCTTCGTGCTGCGAAGCACCATGCTCAGCGAACCCGGCGCACAGGTCGGCAGGCTCGACCCGGCCGGCACCCGGGCCCCGGTGTCACCGGCGCCGCCGCCCCCGCCTCCGCCGCCACCCGAACTCCCGCCGCCCGAAACGGAGTCGGAGCCGGCCGAGCCGCCCGAGCCCGTACTCGTACCGCCGTCAGCGGAGTTGGCCCCGCCGGAGCCGCCCGCACCGGACGAGCCGCCCGAACCGCCGGAGCCGCCCGAACCGCCCGTCTCGTCGCGGCCGCCCGGCGCGGTGCTGATGGCGGGGCCGGAGCCGGAGGGGCCCGGAGTGATCGAATGCGTGGGATCGGGGCCCTTGTTGGTGCCGCCGCCCCTGTTTCCACTGGAGCCGCCGGAGGTCACGGCCCATAGGACGAGGACGGCGAGCAGCGCGATCAAGGACAGCGCGACCGCCCTCCGTCGCCAGTAGATGGAGGAGGGAAGCGGCCCGACCGGATTGCGCAGAGATCCCACGCCCCGAACCTTACGAGAGATCGGCGCCAACTCCCGCCCCACCCGCCGCCACTCCGCACAAGTTTTGCGGATCATCATCCCGGCCACGGTCCTGGAGCGCCCACATCCGCTTCGAGGGCGTCACCTTGCCGTCGCCCGGCGGCCACCGGGTGGTCGGCTCGTGGTCGGCACTCCTTCATCATTCATACTGTCCGTCACCATGGATAGTGAGCTCTACCGCAACATCACCGACTTCGCCCACGACATGCCGTCCTGGGTGCAGAGCTTCGTCGAGGTCTGGACGGAGCTCGGCCTGCTGCTGTTCGGCGTGCTGTTCGTCTGCGCCTGGTGGCGGGCCCGCCGCAGGGACACGACGTCGTTCGCCCTCGCCCTGCTGGCGCCGCTCGCGACGGCGGCCGCGTACCTGTGCAGCGAGGTGATGAAGTCGCTGATCGACGAGGAGCGGCCCTGCCGGGCGGTGGCGGGCGCGGCGACCTCGCTGATCGCCTGCCCCACCCACGGTGACTGGTCGTTCCCCTCCAACCACGCCACCATCGCCGGCGCCGCCGCCGTCGCGCTCGCGCTCGCCTGGTCGCGGATCTGGATGCTCACCGTGCCGATGGCCCTCGCGATGGCCTTCTCGCGGGTCTTCGTCGGGGTGCACTACCCGCACGACGTGGCGGTCGGCCTGGTGCTCGGCTCGCTGATCGCGCTGCTCGTCGTCAAGGTCGGCACGCGGCCGGTACGGGCTCTTGCCGAGTCGATGCGTACGAGTGACGTGTCGGCGGCCGCGTGGTTCGCGGGACCCGGCGCACGTGTGCACGCCCGGCAGCACGCACGCCGCTGAGGCGCACCGCGCGCCCCCTTCGACGGCCGGTCGTGCCAGGATCGGCTCTGCGATGAACATTCTGCCGACGACGCCCCCCGTGTCCACCGTGTCCGCGAACGAGACGACCGAGCCCGCCGTCCTCCACGAATCCGTCATCGGATGGTTCGGCGAGCACGCCCGCGACCTGCCCTGGCGCCGCCCCGAAGCGGGCGCCTGGGGCGTGATGGTCAGCGAGTTCATGCTCCAGCAGACCCCCGTCAGCCGGGTCCTGCCGGTGTACGAGCAGTGGCTGGCGCGCTGGCCGCGCCCGGCCGACCTGGCCGCCGACGCACCCGGCGAGGCGGTCCGCGCCTGGGGCCGGCTCGGCTACCCGCGCCGGGCGCTGCGTCTGCACGGCGCGGCCCTCGCCATAACGGAACGCCACGGCGGCGACGTACCGGCCGACCACGCCCAGCTCCTCGCGCTGCCCGGCATCGGCGAGTACACGGCGGCCGCGGTCGCCTCGTTCGCGTACGGGCAGCGCCACGCCGTCCTCGACACCAATGTGCGCCGCGTCTTCGCGCGCGCCGTGACCGGCGTGCAGTACCCGCCGACCGCGACCACCGCCGCCGAACGGCGCCTCGCGCGGGTCCTGCTCCCCGAGGACGACGTCACCGCGGCCCGCTGGGCGGCCGCGTCCATGGAGCTCGGCGCGCTGGTGTGCACCGCGAAGAACGAGACGTGCGTACGCTGCCCGATCGCCGCGCAGTGCGCCTGGCGCCTGGCCGGTAAGCCCGCGCACGAGGGTCCCGCGCGGCGCGGCCAGACGTACGCGGGCACCGACCGGCAGGTGCGCGGCCGGCTGCTCGCGGTGCTGCGGGAGGCCACCGGCTCGGTGCCGCAGACGGCGCTCGACGCGGTGTGGCCCGAGCCGGTGCAGCGGGCCCGCGCACTCGACGGCCTGGTCGCGGACGGCCTCGTCGAGCCGCTGGACGGCGGCCTGTACCGGCTCCCCCAGTCCTGACGGACCCCCGGCCCGACCAGGGCCGGGCTCCCGGCGCCACCTCGACCCGCGTCCGCCTCCATCGGCGCACCGGGTCCGAGACCGTGCCCGAGACCGTGTCCGACCCCGTCGTCCCACACCATTGCGTCCGACAGCGTTGCCGACAGCGTTGCCGACATCGTTGCCGACAGCGTTGTCCATGTGCGCCCGTAACGTCCGGAAGAGCGCCGTTACCCCTGGAAAACGGCGGTAAACCTCGGCTGTTACACAACCGATGGCTCACCGTGCGTCGGCCGACGGCTCGTCCGCACAGGCCCGTGACAAGTGGTCCGTAGCTTCATTCCCGTAAGCGACCAGCAGGACGAGCGGGACCAGCTCACGGGGACGACGGAGGCGGTTGGGTATGGCGCAGGGCGAGGTGCTTGAGTTCGAGGAGTACGTACGCACCCGGCAGGACGCGCTGCTGCGCAGTGCCAGGCGACTGGTTCCGGACCCGGTGGACGCGCAGGACCTCCTCCAGACCGCGCTGGCCCGCACCTACGGCCGCTGGGACGGCATCGCCGACAAGACGCTCGCCGACGCCTATCTGCGCCGCGTCATGATCAACACCCGGACCGAGTGGTGGCGGGCGCGCAAGCTCGAAGAGGTGCCGACCGAGCAGCTGCCCGACGCCCGCGTCGAGGACGGCTCCGAGCAGCGTGCCGACCGCGCCCTCCTGATGGACGTCCTGAAGGTCCTGGCCCCCAAGCAGCGCAGCGTCGTCGTGCTGCGACACTGGGAGCAGATGAGCACCGAGGAGACGGCCGCGGCCCTCGGCATGTCGGCCGGCACGGTCAAGAGCACGCTGCACCGGGCGCTGGCCCGGCTCCGCCAGGAGCTGGAGAGCCGCGAGCTGGACTTCCGTGCGCTGGAGCACGGCTACACGGGCGACGTAAAGGGGCGGGAGCGGTGCGCGGCCTGAGCAGGCACAGGGGGAACGCTTTGGCGGCGGGGACCACGGCACTGGCCGGGATCTCCGCCCTCGGGCTGTTCATGGGCGGTTGTTCCACGGGCGGCACCGGTACGCGGGACGAGGGCGAGGCCGCCCAGCCCGACAAGGTCGCCCACGCCACACCGTCGCCGAGCGCGTCCACGCCCGCACCGTTCGAGAAGGTCGACCCGGTGCGGCTGCTCAAGGCCGACCCCAAGGTCAGCACCCGCGTCAAGGCACAGCTCAAGCCCTGCACCAAGAACGAGTACCCCATCGATGTGACGTATGGGCACCTGACCGGCACGACCGGCCAGGACGTCATCGTGAACGTCATGAACTGCGCCGACGCCGTCGGCCTCGGCGCCTATGTGTACCGCGCCTCCGGTTCGAGCGCCTCCCCCGGCACTTCCGGTACCTCCGGCATCTCCGGCACTTCGTACGACAACGTCTTCACCGCCGAGGAGACCCCCGTCTACGCCGAGATCGACCGGGGCGACCTGGTGGTGACCCGGCAGATGTACGCGCCCGGCGACAAGCCCGCCTTCGCGTCGAGCGAGGTCGTGACGACGTATCACTGGTCGGGCGGTGCGAGCGGTAAGTTCGCCCAGCAGAGCCAGGTGGAGAACGACTACAGCAAGGCGGTCGGCGACGGCGGGACCTCCGCGCCGGTGCCCGCCACCCCCTGACCGGCCGCCGGGTCGGCCGGCACCGGAACGGGTATGCCGCAGACTGGGTACTGCGCCCGGGCCCCCAGCCCCACCGCCGGGCGCCGGAACGGGCCGCTGGAACGGACCGCCGGAACGGACCGCCGGAGAACTGAGCCGGAGAACTGAGAGAGCAGCGCGATGGCCGAAACCCATGTTCTGTTCGTCGAGGACGACGACGTCATCCGTGAAGCCACCCAGCTCGCCCTGGAGCGGGACGGCTTCACCGTGACCGCCATGCCCGACGGGCTCTCCGGCCTGGAGGCGTTCCGCGCCGACCGGCCGGACATCGCCCTGCTGGACGTGATGCTGCCGGGTCTCGACGGGGTCAGCCTGTGCCGCCGGATCCGGGACGAGTCGACCGTGCCGGTCATCATGCTCTCCGCGCGCGCCGACTCCATCGACGTCGTCCTCGGCCTTGAGGCCGGCGCGGACGACTACGTCACCAAGCCGTTCGACGGCGCGGTCCTGGTCGCCCGGATCCGCGCCGTGCTGCGCCGCTTCGGCCACGCGGGCGGGCCCGGCGCCGCCACCGAGACCTCCGACGAGACGCCCGAGCGCGGGGTGCTCGCCTTCGGCGACATCGAGATCGACACCGAGGGCATGGAGGTACGCAAGCTCGGCGAGCCCGTCGCCCTCACGCCGACCGAGATGCGGCTGCTGCTCGAATTCTCCTCGGCGCCCGGCACGGTCCTCTCCCGCGACAAGCTCCTGGAGCGCGTGTGGGACTACGGCTGGGGCGGCGACACCCGGGTGGTCGACGTCCACGTACAGCGGCTCCGCACCAAGATCGGGCAGGACCGGATCGAGACCGTCCGTGGCTTCGGCTACAAGTTGAAGGCATGAGGGACAGATGAGGCGCCCCTCCCTGCGCACCGGCGTTCGCTGCCCGCACCACCCGGGGGCCGGCCCCCGGACCCCCGGCCGCCACCACGCCGAAGCCGAACAGGAGCCCGTCGCATGAGGCGCCCCTCCCTGCGGACCGGCGTCCGCTGGAAGATCAGCATCGCGATCACGGCGGTCGGCGCGCTCACCGTGATGGCGCTGAGTCTCGTCGTGCACAACGCCGCCCGGGTCTCGATGCTCGACAACGCCCGTGAAGTGCAGATGGAACGGCTCAACTTCGCCCAGAACTACTACGAGACGAGCAACAAGCGGGTCCGCTTCGGCACCAAGCTGAACGATCCCGCGCTGCCGTCCACGCTCAAGACCAAGGCGCTCCAGGGGCGCAAGGTCTCCTCCGTGCAGGAGCGTGGCAGCGGCCCGCCCGACATCTGGGCCGCCGTGCCCGTGGGCAACGGCGACGTCCTTTCGCTGCACTCCACCTTCACCGACCGCAGCTCCAACGTGATGGCCGACCTCGACCGCGCCCTCGTCATCGGCTCGGTCGCGGTCGTCTTCGGCGGCTGCGCCCTCGGCATCCTCATCGGCGGCCAGATCTCGCGCAGGCTGCGCAAGGCGGCCGACGCGGCGGGCAAGGTCGCCGAGGGCAACACGGAGGTCCGGGTACGGGACGCCATCGGCGGCTTCGTACGCGACGAGACGGACGAGCTCGCTCGTGCCGTCGACGCGCTCACCGACGCGCTCCAGGAGCGCATCGAGGCCGAGCGCCGGGTCACCGCGGACATCGCGCACGAGCTGCGCACCCCGGTCACCGGCCTGTTGACCGCCGCGGAGCTGCTGCCGCCGGGCCGCCCCACGGAGCTGGTACGCAACCGGGCGCAGGCCATGCGCACGCTGGTCGAGGACGTCCTTGAGGTCGCCCGGCTCGACAGCGCGTCGGAGCGGGCCGAGTTGCAGGACATCGCGCTGGGCGAGTTCGTCAGCCGGCGCGTGGCCGCGTTCGATCCCGAGGTCGAGGTCAGGGTCGTCCACGAATCGTGGGTCTCCACCGATCCGCGCCGCCTCGAACGCATCCTGGGCAACCTTCTCGGCAACGCCGCCAAGCACGGCGGGGGTCCGGTGGAGGTCACCGTCGAGGGCCGGGTCGTACGGGTCCGCGACCACGGGGCCGGGTTCCCCGAGGCGCTGCTGCGCGAGGGGCCGAGCCGGTTCCGTACGGGGTCGAGCGATCGGGCCGGCAACGGGCACGGGCTGGGTCTGACGATCGCGGCGGGCCAGGCGCGGGTGCTGGGCGCCCGGCTCACCTTCCGCAACGTCGCCCCCGAGGGGGTTGCCGGTGGGGCGGGCTCCGGTGCGGCCGGCTCCGGTGGGGCGGGCTCCGGTGTACCCGGCTCCGGTGGGGCGATTGCCGTGCTGTGGCTTCCCGAGCACGCGTCGACCAACACGGGGAGCTTCCCCGTGCAGCCGCCTTCGTCGAAGAGCGCGAGGCGGGCATAGCGGGTTTGTGGTGCAGCCCGTGCGGCTACTTGCGGGTGCCGGCTCCCTGGGGCTCCGCCCCAGACCCCGGCGGGCCTGCCCACCCACCCGCCCATACGGCTACTTGAAGGTGC
>NZ_JBEZKW010000083.1:0-27527 GCF_040651795.1 Streptomyces sp. NPDC048361 | reverse complement strand
CAGGACGCCGGCTGTCGCCGTCGCGAGCACGCGGATGATCCTCTGCTTGGACGTCATGAACGACCCTTCCAGCCGAAAGGCCTCAGCCTGTCAATGGGGGTTCCCCCTGGCCCTTAAGGCCTTGGGGGAGTTTGAGGACGAGCACCTTTCGGGCGCGAACGGGGTCTGGGGCGGAGCCCCAGGGGTCTTGGACCTCAGCCCCTTTCCCGCCCCCGGAGGGGTTTCGGGAAAGGGTGGGGTGGGGTAGCTCCCGGGGTCTGCGCGGAGCCCCGGTGGCCCGGTTTTCGTCTGCGGACCGTGCCCGCGTCCCGCGCAGTTCCCCGCGCCCCTCTAGGGCGCCCTGTGCCGAGCAGTCACCGCCCGGGCTCAGCCCGCGATCGCCTCGAACAAGCTGAACCCGGCCAGCGCGAGCATCAGGCAGGCCGCCACCTTGGTGATCAGACGCAGCGGCACATGCTTCATCAGGGTGCGCCCGCCGACGATGCCGAGCCCGGCGACCGCCCACAGGCCGAGCACCGCGCCGATGCCGACGGAGAGCGGGCTGTCGTAACGGGCGGCCAGGTTGGCGGTCATGATCTGGGTCAGGTCACCGAACTCGGCGACCAGGATGAGCATGAAGCCGGCCCCGGACACCTTCCAGAAGGACTGGTCGGCCGGCGCCTTCACTTCCTCGTCGTCCTCGCCCTTCTTGAAGAGCAGCATCGCCGCGCCCGCGAGGAAGAGGACGCCGACGATCGCCTGGAGCAGCCGGTGCGGCAGCAGGGTCAGGACGCTGCCCGCAGCGATGGCGAGGACGACGTGGACCGCGAAGGCGGCCGCGACGCCGACGAAGACGTACGACGCCTTGTAGCGGGTGCCGAGCATCAGTCCGGCGAGCGCGGTCTTGTCGGGGAGTTCGGCAAGGAAGATCACGCCGAAGGTGATCGCCATGATCGTGAAGCTGAGCACGGAAGGGTTCCTCTATCGGTCGGGCGTGGCCGTACCGAGAGCAGTTCCGAGCTGGATCCGGGGTCGCTTCGGCACGGCGGCGCCATGAATAGTCATGGTCACTGCGGCCGAAGGTCTCGCTGGCGGCACCCTCACGGGCACGCGCCTCCGGGCGCCGGCCAAGACCCCTGAGGGACTCGGCAGTATGTCGACGTTCCGGCGAAGAGCTACTCCCCTTCTGCGCCCTCAAGGGTACGGCATGCCGCGCGCGCCCCGTCAGGGACCAAGGTCCCGCGCCTCCCGGTGCACTCTGCCGCGCGCCACGAGTTCGAGCACCACCGACACGGCGATTGCCTGGACGGCCATGAGCGCGACGAGGACGAAGAGCTGGACCGCGCCCGCCTGTACCGGGGACGCTCCGCCGAGCAGCATGCCGACGAAGGCGCCGGGCAGCGTGACCAGGCCCACCGTCCTGGTCTGGTCGAGCCCGGGCAGCAGCGCGTCGGACGCGGCGGGCCTGGCGATCTCCAGGCGGGCGTCCCGGTCGGGCAGCCCGAGGGCCATCCCGGCCTCCACCTCGCCGCGCCGCACGGTCAGCTCGTCGAGAGCGCGGCGCCCGCCGAGCACGGTCGCGGTGAGCGCGCCGCCGATGAGGATGCCGGTGACGGGGATGAGGGCGATGCCCTTGACCGGGACGAGCCCGGTGAGCAGCAGCGCCGACACGACCGGGACCACCCCGGCCGCGATGGGCGCGGCCGCCCACCACCAGGTGCGGTTGGCGGTCATCCGGCGCCCCGCGGTGCGTACGGCGACCAGGAACATCAGGGTCAGGAAGGCGAGGAGCAGCGGCACCGAGCCGACCACCCAGTGGATCGCGAGGGCCACCACGGTGAGTTGGACCGCGGCCCGTACCCCGGCGATCAGGATCTCGCGGTGCCGGCCCAGCTGCGCGGCGGCGGCCACGCCCGCGGCGGCGAGGAGCAGGGCGACGAGGACGGCCCCAAGTGTGATGTTCACGGGCAGCAGCACGCGCCAACCGTACGACGTGTGCTGCCTGGAGACGGTACGTCAGGTGTACCGGGGGCAGTGTCGTCCGAAGTCTTGATCTGACGTGACCATGTCGCCACGCTGTTACCTGGCGCCCATCCCCAGGCAACCCGGCGCCGCCACGCTGGCCGGACCGCCCATTCTGCGGCCGGTCAAGTTCCCCCCACGTCAAGGGAGTTCGCATGTCAGGCGCCATAGCCATCCGCATGCCCCGCGTCTACGCGCGTCGCACGGCCGTCCTCGCCGCCACCGCCGCGCTCGCCGCCGCGGGTGCGCTGATCACCGCCCCGGCCGCCGAGGCCGCGCCGCCCACCCCGGTGAGCGCCGCCACCGCCCGCACCTATCTGGGCGAGCTGACCGTGCAGGCGGAGGGTTCGCTGACGGGGTACAGCCGTGACAAGTTCCCGCACTGGATCACCCAGTCCGGCACCTGCAACACCCGCGAGGTCGTCCTCAAGCGCGACGGCACCAACGTGACGACCGACTCCAGCTGCGCTGCCACCAGCGGCAGTTGGTACTCCGCCTACGACGGTGCCACCTGGACCGCCTCGTCCGACGTGGACATCGACCACATCGTGCCGCTCGCCGAGGCCTGGCGCTCGGGCGCGAACACCTGGACCACCCCTCAGCGTCAGGGCTTCGCCAACGACCTGACCCGCCCCCAGCTGATCGCGGTCACCGACAACGTCAACCAGTCCAAGGGCGACAAGGACCCGGCCAAGTGGCTGCCGTCGCTCACCTCCTACCGCTGCACGTACGCGCGGATGTGGGTCGACGTGAAGCACTACTACAGCCTCACGGTCGACTCCGCCGAGAAGTCCACCCTCCAGTCCCTCCTCAACGACTGCTGAGGCAACGGCGGTTGACCTGCCTCTGTCGCCTCCCCTCGCCGCTGCGTACCGTACGAACGGACCGGCGACCGAGGGACCGGTGACCGAGGGGGTTCCATGGCCGGGCTTCGCCTGGGTCCACTGCTGCGCTACCTGGATCCGCGCGGCGGCGCCACGATCTGGGTCGAGACCGACCGGCCGTGCACGGCCCTGGTGCGCTGCGCCGACGGCGCCCGGGGCAGTGCGCGTACGTTCCAGATCGCGGGCCACCACTACGCACTGGTCCCGGTCGAGGGGCTGACACCGGGCACCACCACCGCCTACGAGGTGCTGCTCGACGGGCTGCCGGTGTGGCCGCGACCGCGCTCGGGGATTCCGCCGAGCACCCTCGCCGTGCCCGCCATCGGATCCACCCGGCTCCACGTCACCTTCGGCTCCTGCCGCCGCGCGCCCGATCCTTCCGGCGCGGACGCACTGGACGCCCTCGCGACGCGGCTCGCGGCCGACCCGGCGGCCAAGCGGCCCGATGTGCTGCTGCTCCTGGGCGACCAGGTGTACGCCGACACCGTCTCGGCGGACACCCGGCGCTGGCTTGCCGCCCGCCGGGACCTGCGCGACGCGCCCGGAGCCGAGGTCGCTGAGTACGAGGAGTACACCCGGCTGTACGACGAGTCCTGGCGCGATCCGGAGGTGCGGTGGCTGCTCTCCACCGTGCCGAGCTGCCACATCTTCGACGACCACGACGTCATCGACGACTGGAACACGAGCGCCGCCTGGCTCGCCGAGATGCGGGCCACGCCCTGGTGGCGGGAGCGGATCCTCAGCGGGCTCATGTCGTACTGGGTCTACCAGCACCTGGGCAACCTCTCCCCCGCCGAGCTCGACGCCGACCCGCTGTACGCGACGGTGCGCAGCACGCCGGACGGCACGGAGGCGCTGCGTGCCTTCGCGGCGCGGGCCGACGCCGATCCGGCGGCCGTGCGCTGGAGCTACCGGCGCGACTTCGGCCGCACCCGGCTGGTGATGGTGGACTCCCGGGCGGCCCGCGTCCTGACCGAGGACCGGCGGGCGATGCTCGACGCCGGCGAGGCGCGGTGGCTGTGCGACCAGGTACTCGAAGCGGCGGGCTCCTGCGACCACCTCCTGATCGGCACCTCGCTGCCCTGGCTGCTCCCGCCGCTCATCCATGACGCGGAGGGCTGGAACGCGGCGCTGTGCGCGGGCTCGCGCGGACCGCGCTGGGCACGCGCCGGCGAGAGGCTACGACGCATGGCCGACCTGGAGCACTGGGCCGCGTTCCCCGCGTCGTTCGCCTCACTCGCCGATCTGATCGCCCGCGCGGGGTCGGGTCCCGGCGCCCCGGCGACCATCAGCGTCCTGTCGGGTGATGTGCACCACGCTTACGTGGCGGAGCCCTTTTGGCCAAATGTGGCGCCTCAACCCACCTCTTTTGTCGCCCAGTTGACGTGTTCACCCGTCCACAACTCGGTTTCGGCCCCCGTGCGGGCCGGATTCCGCTTCGGCTGGAGCCGGTTGGGGCGCAGACTCGGCCGCGTCCTGGCGCGGCACGGCCGAGTGGTACAGCCCGTACTCGACTGGCGCAGAACCGGCGGGCCCTGGTTCGGAAATCAGCTCATGTCCCTTACCCTGCACGGCCGTTCCGCGCGCCTGCGGCTCGAACAGGCACGTCGGGACCGGCGATGGCGCAGTGGTCCAGCCCGGTTGACGACCGTCCTCGACCGCTCCCTCACTCCTGGCGCCCCTCCTGGCTCAATTCAGCCGGATGAAACAAGCTATTAATTATGTTGAACTTGCAAGCACTACTGAGGCCTGCCTAACCTGTGGACCCCATCGGTCACGTCCCCCACCGAAGGAGCCCCCCATGGCCTCCCCCACGCTCGACGCCGAAAGAGCGCGCCCCTACGCGCTCGCCCTGTTCCGCATAGTCATCGGCCTCCTCTTCGCCTGCCACGGCGCGGCGTCCGTCTTCGGCGTCCTCGGCGGCACGATGGGCGGCGGCTCGATCCCCGCCGGCACCTGGCCCGGCTGGTACGCCGCGGTGATCCAGCTCGTCGGCGGCATCCTGGTCCTGTCCGGCCTCTTCACCCGCCCAGCCGCCCTGATCTCCTCGGGCTCCATGGCGTACGCCTACTTCAGCGTCCACCAGTCCCACGCACTGCTCCCCCTGCAGAACGGCGGCGAGGCCGCCGTCATGTACTGCTGGGCCTTCCTGCTCCTCGTCTTCACCGGGCCCGGCGCCCTCGCCCTCGACCAACTCCTCGGCGCCCGCCGCACCGACCGCCCGGCCGCGGAGTCCCAGCGCGAGACCGTCACCGCCTGAGCCGGCCCGCTCAGCGCGCACCCAGTCACCGCTCACCGCGCACCGCTCAGCGCGCACCGCTCAGCGCGCACCGCTCAGCGCGCACCACGCACCGCTCAGCGCCCCCACCACACACCGCTCAGCGGCTCAGGTGACGCAACACCCTCTCCGCTGCCCGGAGTTCCGTTCTCGGACTCCGGGCGGCGGCATGTCGAGCCGTCGCCCGGCCACCCCTGACGGAAGCCCCCGCAGGTCCGGGCGTACGCTGTACGGCTGTACCGCCGCCCCTGCCGCTTCCCCGCGACATCGCGGTATTCACCGTCCGGGGAAACGACAAGCCGCAGAGGAGCGAACGTGCTGGAGAGTGTGGGGGCGCTCACGTCGAGCCCCTGGATCTACGCCGTGGTCACCCTCTCCGTCCTTCTCGATGTCTTCCTTCCCGTCCTCCCCAGCGGGGTGCTCGTGATCACGGCGGCTACGACGGCCGCCGGGTCGGCGACCGCGGCCGGAGCCGGGGACGCCACTCGGGCCGGTCACGCCGATCTGCTCGCCCTCGCCGCGTGCGCCGCCACGGCCTCCGTCCTGGGCGACCTCATCGCGTACCGCCTGGCGCGGCGGGGCGGCGCCCGCCTGGAGCGCGTGATCGCCCGCTCGCGCCGCCTGACCCGGGCGCAGGAACGACTCGGCATCGCGCTGAGCCGAGGTGGCGGCGGCCTCGTCGTCATCGCGCGCTTCGCCCCCGCCGGACGCTCCGTCGTCTCCCTCGGCGCGGGCGCGGCGCAGCGCAAGGTCCGCGAGTTCCTGCCCTGGTCGGCGCTGGCGGGCGTGGCCTGGGCGACGTACAGCGTGGGGCTCGGCTACTTCGGCGGCCAGTGGCTGGGCGCGACCTGGCTGGGCACGGCCGTGTCGCTCCTCGCCCTGTTCGCGGCGGGCGCCCTCGCGGCGTACGTCGTGAAGCGCCCGGGGTCGACGCCCGCCGCCGCACCGGCCTCCTGAAGCGGGACTACCGAGCCAGACCCATCGCGGCGAACTCCCTGCCCTGACGCCGAACCTGCCACCCGGGGCAGCGGGCCTGCCACGGGGACAGCGGGCCTGCCGCCAAGGGGACGAGGCAGCCTCACGGCCGACGTGACCGGCTCAGGCCGAACTCTTCGCGCCGGCTCCCGCACCCGCACCCGCACCCGCTCCCGCTCCCCGGATCTCCAGCCCGGCCAGGAGCTCACGGGTCGCCTCCGCCATCTCGTCCACGGCCCGCTCGAACACCTCCCTGTTGTGCGCGGCCGGCGCCCGGAACCCGGACACCTTGCGCACGTACTGCAGGGCCGCGGCCCTGATGTCGTCCTCGGTGGCCTCCTCCGGCATCGCCGGCGGCCTCAGTGTCTTGATGCTTCTGCACATGCCCCCAGTGTGACCGACGCCACTGACAACGGCCCCGGCTCGCCTGCCGGACCGGTTCCCCGGCCGAAATCCGCGAGGCTCCGCCGGGGCCGCCGTCTAGAGTCGGAGGCATGGCGGAAGCAGCGAGCGGCAACGGCAACGGTCCCGGGACCGGCCCCGTGCGCGTCGACAGCTGGATCTGGTCGGTCCGGCTCACCAAGACGCGCTCCCAGGCCGGCACGGCCTGCCGGGCCGGACACGTCCATGTCAACGGTGAGCGCGTGAAGGCCTCCCATCAGGTGAAGGCCGGCGACGAGGTGCGGGTGCGTCTCGAAGGCCGCGAGCGGATCGTGAAGGTCGTCCAGCTGCTCCGCAAGCAGCGGGTCGGCGCCCCGGTCGCGGCGGAGGCGTACATCGACAAGAGCCCGCCGCCGCCCGCCCGCGCGGACGCCCTCGCGGCAGGCGTACGGGACCGCGGCCTCGGCCGGCCGACCAAGCGCGACCGGCGCGAGATGGAGCGCCTGCGCGGCCTCGCGGAGAGCCGGCGCAGCGCGGGCTGAGGACGGGAAAGGGTGCGGGCTCCAGGCGGCGGGGCTCGGGGCGGGCGGCAGCGGGAGGCTCCGTACGCCGGGCTCGGGGCTCGGGGCTCGGGGCGGCGGGGCTCGGGGCCGCGGGGCTCGGGGCGGCGGGGCTCGGGGCCGCGGGGCTCGGGGCGGCGGAAATTAACTCACGCGCCAACTGCCCCCGCCCCGCAGTAACTTGGGGTCACCGCTCGGGGGCCGGGAAAGCTCCCGAACCGCCCTTCACGGACGGGACCCATCATGATCCTCTGGATGATCCTTCTCGCCCTGACCCTCTACGGACTCGGCCTCGGCCTCGGCAGCATCGTCTTCTGGGTGGCCGCCGCGGCCCTCCTGTTCACCGCCCGGCGCCGCTCGGGCGGCGCCTCGTCCGGTGCGGGCGGCGGGGCCGCACGTCCGGACGCCACCTACCGCGCGTACCGCGCGCGGGCGGGACCGCATGGACCGCTGGGAGCGCCGCTACCGGCGCGAACGCCAGGGCATGTTCTCGCGTCACCGCGACTGACCTTGGGCTACAGCCGGCCCGCTGGAGCCCAGCCGCTTCGGCGGAACCCGCGGGCTACGGCCGGCCGGTCGAAGGCAGCCGGGCAAAGGGCGCTCGTCAAAGGGCGCCGGGCAAGGGCGCTCGTCAAAGGCAGCCGGTCGAAGGCAGCCGGTCAGAGCCAGCCGTTGCGCCGGAACCCGCGGTGGATGACGAAGCAGGCCAGGGCCATGAGGCCGAGCGCCATGAAGTAGCCGTACCGCCAGTGCAGTTCGGGCATGTGGTCGAAGTTCATTCCGTAGATACCGCACACCATGGTCGGCACGGCCACGATGGCGGCCCAGGCGGTGATCTTGCGCATGTCCTCGTTCTGGGCAACGGTCACCTGGGCGAGGTGGGCCTGGAGTATCGAGTCGAGCAGGCCGTCGAAGGAGGTGATCTGCTCGGTGGTGCGGAGCAGATGGTCGGCCACGTCGCGGAAGTACGGCCTGACCTCGGCGTCGACGGAGGGCATCGCTTCACCGGCAAGCTTCTGCAGCGGCCGGTCGAGCGGTGCCACCGCCCGCTTCAGTTCGAGGAGTTCGCGCTTGAGCTGGTAGATCCGTCCGGCGTCGCCGCGTCCTGCGTTCTCGGCGAAGACTGCGGTCTCGACGGCGTCCAGGTCGCTCTGTATGGCGTCGGCGACCTCCACGTACCCGTCGACGACCTGGTCGACGAGGGCGTGCAGCACCGCGGACGGCCCCTTGGTGAGCTGCTCGCGCTCACATTCGAGGGCCTCGCGCAGCGGCCCGAGCGAGCCGTTCATGCCGTGCCGGACGGTGATGACGAAGTCGGCCCCGGTGAACACCATCAGCTCGCCGGTGTCCACCACCTCACTGGTGGCGGTGAGTTCCTCGTGTTCGACGTACCGGCACGTCTTGAAGACCGCGAACAGGGTGTCGTCGTACGGGACGACCTTGGGCCGCTGGTGCGCCGTGACGGCGTCCTCGACGGCCAGCCGGTGCAGCCCGAACAGCTCGGCCAGGCCGGCGAACTCCGCCTCGGTCGGCTCGTGCAGCCCGATCCAGACGAAGGCTCCACCGCCCAGCTTACGTACGCGGCGCAGCGCTTCCTCGACGGGCCCGTCGTCCTGCTGCCGTACCCCGTCGACGTATACGGCGCAGTTGACGACAGCGCTTCCCAGCGGCGAGCGCGCGGGGTGGCTGAGGTCGACGCTCCCGCGGTAGGCACGGCGCACCGCCCTCCGCAGATTTCGCATCATCGCCACGACAAGCTCCCCTTCCCTGCCTTCTCACCTTGGCCACCTCGGCCACCTCGGTGACCTTCGTCGGCCGAGCGGCCAGTGTGCCACCGCCTCGCGTGCGTCCCCGCACCTCCCTGGGGGACGTGATCCGGCGTGGGCGCGTTCCCTCACCGGCGTACGGCAGCGGCGGCGGCCACGGCCCGCAGGTAGCGCCGGATGGCCAGATCCTGCAGCAGGCGCGTGAAGGGCCCGCCGAGCCGGGCGTACCAGCGCGCCGGCCGTGAGAACGCGGCAACCTCGAACCACACGAGCCCGTCCGCCTCCCGCCCCACGACGAACGACTCCTCACCACACTCGGGGTGCCCGGGCAGAGTCCCGTAGGCGAACCCGATGCGCTCGGCTGAACGTACGGTCCACACGACGTGGCAAGGGATGACGAGGCGGGGGTACGGGACCCGGGGCACCCGCAGAACGACCAGCGCGGTGTCGCCGGGGGCGGTGGGCACGCTGGGGGCGGCGGGGTCTGCAGGGGCGGCCGGGAGCCCTGGTGCGGCGGGGCCTGCGGGGTTGGCCGGCAGCCCGGGGGCGGCGGGGTTTGCGGGTGCGGCCCGCAGACCGGGGGCCGCCGGTTCGCCGGTGTACACCCCGAACCCGGCACCGCGCTGTACGCCCCACGTCAGCACGTACGCCCCGGCCCGCTCGAACGCTTCCGGTCCGTATCCGACCGTGATCCGGCGCCGGAAGACCCGGTACGCGCCGCCCACCGCAGGCAGACCGGGACCTCCGGTCGCGCCTACCTCCTCGTAGGTGGGCTCGGCCGCACAGGCCCGCTCGTACGCCGCCCGCAGGTTCCGCTTCGCCACCATCGCACCGTCCTCCACGGCCCCGTGAACCGGCCGAAGTCTCACCCCGCACAGGGGTTACCTTTCAGCCAACCACAGGCGTAATCTCGGCCAACCGGCGGAGTCCTCCCCCCGCTCCTGGCCCGCCGGAAACCGGCGTCGAGCGTTTCCCCGAGCCCGCTGCGGCGCCGCCGCGAAGCCCCGTCCGCACCCACCGACGGGGCTTCCCGCTGCGTCGGCACAGGTCCACTCCGGGAAGTCCCTCGCGCCGCCTGCCATACGTAGAGCTCCGCGGGGTGGAGCGAGGTGTCGGCGCCCGAGGCCGGCCACATGATCAGCGCGCGCCTCGACACCTGCGGGCTCGGCACGCGAGGGCGGGCCGGCTGGAGACCCGCCGCGCCTACGCGTCCGACCGTGCGAGCGCCAAGTGGCAGCGCCGGCGGCCGGTGTGGACATCGCGGCCGAGCCGTTCGACGGCTGGCGCACCACTGTGCGCGAGCAGACCGCACAGGCAAGCGGTTCGAACGCGTACGCCTGGTCGACGACCCTCCCACGGATGGGCAGCGGTACCTTCTCGCCTCCGGTCTCGGCAACGTCGACGCCGGTGAGGACATCCGCAACCTCGTGCGGGCGGACGCCGAGCGGCTCGGCCTGCCCGACGGGGACTTCTCGCGCGGCAAAGCCTGGCATCACGCGGTGCGTACCGGGGAGTTCCAGGGACGGTACGTTCCATCGTGTGACGACTGACTTCCAGAACTCACGGATCGCCCTCGGTCACCGCCGCCCGAGAAGCACTCGGGCCACGTCATGTGAGCAGCCGCATGCCTGTCCACCGGAACAGCCTGAGTAGGCTTGATCGCGACCGGTAGTCCTCGGCTTGTAGTGCTTGGCTCCTGATTGGAGGCTCCAGCGACAGTGGGCCACTCCCCAACACCCCCGCCGGCCAACTTCCATCAGCCCCCATGGTCACCGTTCGACGAGTACCTCTGGCACTCGTGCGACATCCTCGCCGATGTCCTCGAAGGGCACGTGGCCCGCCGGCCGATCGTGGCTACGACCGCCCGCCTGGGACACGGCGACCGTGCACTCGCCACCGGCCCGGGGTTGAGCCTGACCTGGAAAGCCCTCGGTAGCGGGCGATATACGCACACCAGGGTCGCCGCCTTCGGCCATCCTGCCTTCGTGATCGGCTCCCTGGTGGGATCGGCCGTCGGCAACTCCACCCGTCGCCGTCAGGCAGCGCGTGCGGCCCAGCCACGGTGGGTCGTGGACGGAACCGGTGACGTCACCCTCACCCTGCGAAGACTCCACTTCGCACATGCCGCCGAACTCGATCTCGAATGGGGGGCGTTGACCTCCATCGAACTCGCCTCCGCTGACGTTTTCCAGACAAGCTTCGTCAACACCCGCGGCGCTCGGATGACCGTTCGCGTGCAGACGCCGTGGGCGTCACTCGCTTTCGCCCTCGCCGCGATCACCGCGTTCCCTGCGCATCCGCGTCTGCTCAACCGCAGTTGGCTCCCCGCAGACTTCGAGCAGCGGTGCGCCCGGATGGGCCGGCCGTGCCGCCCGGCCGCACACCTCGCACCGCGGTCAGGCGGAACGTAGGCGGAACTCAGGCGGCATGCAGGCGGACCCTGACGGGGCAACGGATGCAGGTGGGCTGTGGACTACCTCACCCTTCGGACGGACGCCGGGAAAGCCCCGCCCCCTCCGGACCTCGAAGCGCAGGCATCGGCGTGCGCCCTCTCGCACACCCTCACACACCCCCCAAGATCGGGTACGTCACGTCGCGAGGCGTTCGGGGCGGGGTGTCGGCCGTGTAGTGCAGGCGCAGCACGGTGTACTGCGGCCGGTCCTGCTGACCCGGCCCGGGGCGGGCGTTGTCGAGGCGGACCGTGACGGGGTACGAGTGGAAGCGGCCGGCGGCACAGTAGGGGACACAATCGTTCACCTTGTCCACGCCCTGGGCCACGGCCGATGCCGGGCCCCATTGCGTCCAATGCAGGTCGACAAGACCGTTGTTGCCGTCACCGCAGGCGATCAGATAGCTGCCGGGCCTGACTTGAGGGTGGCCGGCGCAGTCGACCACGACGGTGTCGGGACCGGCCGGTCGACCCGTGGCGGCGGCCGGCCCGATGGCTACGGCCAGGGCCGCGACCGCACCGATGGAGACTGCTGCTCTGACCTTCTGCCGCCGCATGTCTGCTCCTCGGACGCTACAACTGGAAGCGAGTACGCCGCGAACGTGCACGCAGCGGCGTCGTCTCCCATTGTCCGCTTCTGTCCGCCCCCTGCGACCGCGCCGACGGGCAGCTTGCGGCCGTGTCCCCCGGCAGCAGCATGAAAAAGGCCCTCCGGACCGGGGTCCGGAGGGCCTTTCAACTGCTTCATGCCTGATCAGGCACGGTGGGCGTGGACGGTTTCGAACCGCCGACATCTGCTTTGTAAGAGCAGCGCTCTACCCCTGAGCTACACACCCGTGGATGGAGGAACAGCCTACATGGCCCACGGGGTGCCCCCGCAAACCAGATCGCGGGCGGGCCAGAAGGGTGGGGCGAACCGGGGCCGGCCGGAGTGAGGCGGACCGGGGCACACCGGGGCGGGCCGGGCCGGGGCTCGGCTGCCGGGGTGGTGCTGGCACCAGGGTGGGTTCGGAGGCAGGCTCCAGGGCGGGCGGGAGCGGGAGTGCCTAGCGTGGAGGGCGCGGCCTCGCGGCCGACCTGACCGTCGCAGCACGTCACATCACATCGCGGCACGTCGCGGCACATCGCGGCACGTCGCGGCACGTCGCATCACGTCTAAGCACATCGCAGCACCTCGCAATATCCCAGGGGGAAGATCACCATGGCATTTCGCCGTCGCACCACCTTGCTCACCGCCGGCGCAGCCGGGCTGCTCGCGTTCACGCTCGCCGGGTGCGGGAGTTCGGACGCCTCGGACGCCCCCGTCGAGCACAAGAACTTCGCCTTCGCCGGGAAGGCGCTCACCATCGCGGCCGACCAGTCCACGCTCGTCGTGACGCCCGCCGACGTGAAGGACGTCGAGGTCGACCGCCAGGTGGACGGCTGGACTGTCTTCGGCAGCGGGCCCGACGCGAGCTGGGCCCTCGACGGCCGCACGCTGAACCTCGCCGTGAAGTGCAGCGGGATGATCAAGAACTGCGGCGCCCGGCACACGGTGAAGGTGCCGCGCGGGGTCGCCGTCACCGTGCAGGACGCCGACGGCCGGGTCGAGGCGAGCGGGTTCGACACTCCGCTGAAGATCGTCTGCAACAACGGCCGGGTCACGGTCAAGGACTCCTCCGGGCCGCTGGACGTGACCAGCGACAACGGCCGGGTCGACGGCGAGGACATCCGGGCGAAGAGCGTACGGGCCGGCTCGGACAGCGGCCGGGTGGCGCTGACGTTCGCCGTCGTACCGGACAGCGTGGTGGCCACCAGCGACGACGGCCGGGTCGATCTCACCGTGCCGCAGGCCACGTACAAGGTCGCCGCCCGCTCGGACGACGGCCGCGTCGACGTCGGCGTGGACCGCTCCGCATCGAGTACGCATGTGCTGACCGCGCGCAGCGACGACGGCCGGGTCACCATCCGGCACAGCTGAACCATCCGGCACAGCCGACCCGTCCGCACAGCGAAACCGTCCGGCTCAGCCGAACCCGCCGGGCGCCGGCCCACCGCCCCACCGACCCACCGACCCACCGCCCCACCAACCCGGCGACGCGTTCAGAACCGAGGGAGAAGAGTGAACTGACCGGGCCGTGTGTTCGTCCTTACCTGGTGGGAGAATGGACCGGGCAGGGCGACACAGCACGGGAGAGGGATGTGACGGCGACACACGCGCGGCCGTACAGCAGAGCGGGTGCCACCGTCCGGGACGTGCTGGCGCTCATGGCGTTCCCCGTGGTGCTCGGCGCCGCGGTGCTGCCGGGCGCGTTCGCCGGGGGCGGTACGCGGCGCTGGTTCGGCGGGCGCGGCGAGAGCGTGCGGGCCGACGCGCAGGCGGCCAAGGACGCCGCGGCGGCCGCCTTCTACGAACTCGACACCGCCCAGCGCGATCTGCGGATCTCCATCGAGACGATCACCGCCGTGGACGGTTCGCCGGCGGGCCGACGGGCCGCCGACGACTTCGCGGCCTTCGGGCGCCGCATCGACGACGTCTCCAACCAGTACATCACCGCCGTCGACGCCCATGACCTCGACCGCGACGACCTCGACGCGTCCGTCGCCGCGCGGGCGCGGACCGAGCTGACGGCCGCCAAGGACGAACTGGTGCGGGTGAAGGGCGAGCTGGACCGATTCGAGCAGAGTTTGCGTCCCCTCCTCGACACGGCCGAGGCGCAGCTCGCCCGGCTCGCGCCCGCCGTGGAGCGGGCCCGGCACGCGCTGCTCGGCGCCAGCACCGCGCTCGACGCCGTGCGCGCGTCGGGGCTGCGGGCCGACGACCTCGCGGCGCGGCTCGCCGCGCTCGGCCCGGAGCTCACCAAGCTCAACCAGGGCGCAGGGCAGCACGGCGTACAGGAAACGATCCAGCGTGCCGACCGGGTGCTGCGGGACGCCGAGGCGCTGCGGTCCGAGGCCGGTCACCTGCCCGAGAAGGCCGCCGAGATCGACCGCAGGCTGGTCTCGCTGCGCACCCGCGCCCAGGCACTCACCACCCGGGCCGGCCAGGTCGACCCGGTCCTGAGCGAGCTGCGCCGCCGGTTCACCGCCGCCTGCTGGCAGGACCTCCAGCAGGTTCCCGAGCAGGCCGCGGTCTCCGTACGGCAGGCCGAGGACAAGCTCAAGGAGGCCGCGGCGGCGCGCGCGGAGCAGCGCTGGGCGGACGCGACGTCACGCCTCAGTACGGTGCGGGCCCTGCTCAACACCACGGACGAGGCGGTCTCGGCCGCCGGGGACCGGCTGCGCCGGCTCGACGCCGTGGCCAAGGATCCGCAGCAGGAGATCGAGCGCACCCGGTTCGCGATCCGCGACGCGCAGCGCCTGGCGATGTCCGGCCGCGCCACCCCGGATCCCCAGCATGCCCGGCCGCTGGACGATTCGGTGGCGCGCCTCGATCGGGCGATCGCCGCGCTGGAGGGCCGGCACCCGGACTACTGGCACTTCTTGACGGAGACCGAGGCGGTGCGGGCCACCGTGGCGCAGGTCGTGGCCCGTATCCGCGAGGAGCGGGGCCACGGCGCCTGATCGGCCCCGCTGAGTTGTTGCGGACCGTACCCGGGCGCACCCTTGGATACGTACGCCCGGCTACCCACCCGGGTCCACCGGGTACCCACCCGGATCCGTACGCCGTAGATGCCGTGCGTGCCGTACGGGCGTGCGTGCCGTACGTGCGTGCGTTCCGTGCGTGCCTAGGGATGGAGAAGGGCCCCCACTATGGCCACCCATACGATCTCGCAGCGCATCAACCACAGCCGGGTCTCGCTCGACGAGCATCTGCCGCTCGACCACCGGCTCAACCAGGTGTACCGCTTCGGCGCCGGGGTCATGGGCCTCGCTCTGCTGGTCTTCGGCATTCTCGGTCTGATCCACCAGATCGGCTTCTTCGACACGGGCGGCGACACCGTCGCCGGGCTGAGCACCAACGGCGCGCTGAGCGTGCTGTCCATCGTGGTCGGGCTGCTGCTCCTGTACGGGATGGTCCGAGGCGGCAACTTCGCCTCGACCCTCAACATCGTGCTCGGCGTGCTCTTCCTGATCAGCGGGTTCGTGAACCTGGCGCTGCTCGACACGGCGCACAACTTCCTCGCCTTCAAGATGCAGAACGTGCTGTTCAGCTTCGTTGTCGGCCTGATTCTGATGGTGTTCGGCATGTACGGACGGGTGACCGGCTTCCTGCCGCACGACAACCCGTACTGGAAGGCCCGCCACGAGGCCCACGAGGAACTCTGACCCACCCAGGACAACGGCACCCTCAGCACCCACAGCACCCACGGCACCCACAGCACCCACAGCACCCACAGCACCCACAACAGCCCGCCCGGGCCCGGGGCAGACGAACCGGTCCCGGGCTCCGCCCTGCGCCCCGCGTATTAATTGCTAATTAACCAATACTTGTGCAACCCTTTACCTCCTAGCGGCTACCGGCTATCAGTCACCGGGCCGATCGAAGAGCGGGAAGTGGGAGTCACCAGTGAGCGAGGCCGCCTACATCGGGCGCGGGGTTCACCGGACCGCCGTCGAAGGGCTGGCCCTGCGCATCTTCGACGGCACGTACGACGAGGGCGACACCCTCGAACTGCCCGCCCTGATGGCCGAATTGGGCGTCAGCCAGACCGTGCTGCGCGAGGCCGTGAAGGTGCTCACCGCCAAGGGACTGCTCGACGCCCGGCAGAAACGCGGCACCTTCGTCCGCCCGCGCGCCGACTGGAACCTGCTCGACAGCGACGTCCTGCGCTGGAAGCTGGCAGCGGGTGCGCCGCACGACTTCTTCGCCGACGTCCTCGACCTGCGCCGCGCCATCGAGCCCGCCGCCGCCTCGCTCGCCGCCGAGCGCCGCACGGACGAGGACCTCGCGGCCCTGGACGCCGCGCTCGAAGCCCTGCGCGCGGCCGGGAGCGACCCCGTGCTCGCCGTCCGGGCCGACACCTCCTTCCACACGGCCCTGCTGGCCGCCTCGCACAACCGCTTCTTCGTCCAGTTGCGCCGGGTGATCGTGCCCGCGCTCGTGGCACGGGGCCGGCACGGACGCGCCGCGGGGCGCGAGGATCCGGTGCCCGCCCATGCCGAGGTCGTGCGGTCCGTACGGGAGGGCGATGTGGACGGTGCCTACATGGCCGTCCTCGACCTGCTCGACCTGTCCCTGCGTAACCACCCCTGATCCCCGCGCATCCCTCATTGACCGATAGGCCACCACGTGAGCCGGAGAGGACCCCCATGGACGGCAAGGCGACCCGCGTATGAGCGTCTTCACCTTCGGCGAGACGGCGCTCGCGCTGCGCGGCGACGGGCCGCTGCGGCTGAGCTGCTCCATGGACGTGTCGATCGCCGGGGCCGAGTCCCATGTGGCCATCGGTCTCGCCCGGCTCGGCCACGACGCGCGGTGGGCGGGCTCGGTGGGCGACGACGAGGCGGGCGCGCTGGTGCTGCGTACGCTGCGGGCGGAGGGCGTCGACGTCTCGGCCGCCTCCCGCGAGGACGGTGCGCCGACCCCGGTGGCCCTGTACGAGCCCCGGCTGCCCCAGGTGACCCGGGTGCACGCCTACCGGGCCGGGGCGGCGGGTTCCCGTATACGGGCCTGCGCGATCGCCGAGGCCTTCTCGGCGTCCCCGCCCCGGGTGCTGTACGTGACCGGGGCCCTCCCGGCGCTCGGCCACGCGGCCCACTCGGCGGCCTGCCTGGCCCTCCAACTCGCCGCCCAGCACTCGGTACTGGTCTGCCTGGACGTCAACTACCGGCCGGAGTCGTGGAGTTCACGTGATGCGGCGCGCGAGGTGCTGCGATCCTGGGCCCCGCGGGTCGACGTCCTCCTCGCCACCCCCGACGAACTCGCGCTCTGCCTGCCCGAGGACGTCCCCGACGACACCGAGGCGCGGGCCAAGGAACTGCTGGCGCTCGGGGTCGGCGAGGTGGTGGTGAGGCTCGACGCGGCCGGTGCCACCGCGTACTAGGCCCAGGGGCGGCTCCACCGGCCGGCCCGAGCGGCGCGTTCCGTGGACGTGTCCGGCGCCGACGACGCCTTCGCGGCGGGATACCTCTCGGGGCTGCTCGACGGCGCCGGCGCCTGCGGTCGACTGGAGCGCGCGATGACGACGCGGGCATTCGCGGTCGCCTCGCGCGGCGCCTGGGAGGGCGCGCCGACCCGCGCGGAGCTGCCCCTGCTCGGCCGAGGCTCGCAGGGCGCCGCGAGCTGAGCCGCGCGAACGGCGCTCCATCCGGCGGGGCCGGCCGCGCCCCCGAACCCTGCCGAGGCTCCCGACCTCCGCCCGGCCCGGGTGTTGGGCTGCTCCCCCGAACCCCTCCGGGGCTCCCGCCCCTCCCCGGAGATCTGCCCCTGGGGCCGGAGGTGGACGGACCTCCGGCCCCAGGTACCGCTTACTCTGGGGCCATGCCTCGCTATGAATACCGCTGCCGTTCCTGCGGCGACACGTTCGAACTCAGCCGCCCGATGGCGGAGTCCGCCGCGCCCGCAGTGTGCCCGGTGGGCCACGAGGACACGGTGAAGCTGCTGTCCGCGGTGGCAGTGGGGGGTGCCGCGAAGTCCGGCCCTTCTGCGGGCGGCGGGGGTGGCGGTGGCGGCTGCTGCGGAGGCGGCTGCTGCGCCTGACCCACCCCCGGAGCTTCGCCCCAGACCCCGCCCGCGCCCGAACGGCGCTCATCCTCAAACGCCGGACGAGCGGAAGTGGAGGCGGGGCTGGGCGGGGCGGAGCCGGGGGGCGGGCGGGGCCAAGCGAAGCCAAGGCGCCGCCCCAGCTACCGCTTGCGGGACAGGGTCAACCCGTCCGCCACCGTCAGCATCACGCTCTCCATCCGCCCGTCCCCCGCCACATGCTCGTTGAACGCCCGGATCCCCGCAGCCGAACCCCCCGCCTCCGGATCCACCACCTGCCCGTGGAAGAGCACATTGTCCGCGGCGATCAGGCCCCCGGTCCGCAGCCGCGGCACCAACTCCTCCCAGTACGCGATGTAGTTCCCCTTGTCCGCGTCCAGGTACGCGAAGTCGATGTGCGGCTCGGCCGGCATCGCTCGCAGCGTGTCGAGTGCCGGCGCGATCCGCAGGTCGATGCGGTCCGCGACACCCGCCTTCGCCCACGCCTCCTTGCCGTACGCCGTCCACTCCTCCGAGATGTCGCAAGCGATCAACTTGCCGTCGGCCGGCAGCGCCTGCGCCATGGCCAGGGCCGAGAAGCCGGTGAAGGTACCCACCTCCACCACATGACGCGCGTTCACCAGGCGTACCAGGAAGGCCAGAAGCGGCCCCTGCTCCTCGGCCGACTGCATGCCCGCGTGGTCGGGAAGACGGGCGTACGTGGTCTCCACCAGGTCCCGCTGCACCGCGTCGAGCGGCGGGTTGTGGGCCAGCATGTAGGCGTACAGCTCGTCCGTGATCTTGGTGCTGTTTCCCTTGGTCATGCGGCGACCGTACCGGGGTCCGGGCGCCTCCCGATCGTTTTACGTCAGTCGATCGAATTGCGTCAGCGGCCGGTGTGCGCGGCGTGGGCTGGCCTCAGTGCGCGGGCACAGGTCGGCGTCAGCGCGCGACGCACGCCACCACGCGGCGCAGGATCTCCTCGCCCGCCAGCACCCCTCGCTCGGCCAGTGCCTCGGTGCCCGGGGCCTGCCAGCCGGCCTCGGCGAGTTCACCGTGGCCCGGGCGCCAGCCCCGGTCGGCGGCGAGCAGCAGATCCGCGTCGAGGAGCGAGTCCCCCGCGGCCAGGGTGAGGCGGGCCCCGGTGCGCCGGGCGACCTCCCGCATCGCCGCGCTCTTGGTGAGCGGCTGCGGGACGGCGTAGATCTTGCGGCCCTGGAGAGAGACCGTCCAGCCGCGCGGCTCGGCCCAGGCCGCGAGTTCCTTCACCCACTCCTCGGGCAGCAGCTCGCGCTCGACCACGAGGTAGGCGAAGAGCTCCTCCGCGGTCCGCTCCTTGCGCAGCCACCGCGGGTCGGCGGTGGCCCGCAGATGGGCGCGTACCTCGTCGAGCGGGGCGCACTCGGCGGCGATGCCGGCGGCCACCGCTCGGGACCAGTCCGGGTCGGACACGCCGTCCACGAGCAGGTGCCCACCGTTGGCGCAGATCGCGAACTGCGAGGGTGGGCCGGGCAGTTGGATGCGCTCGTACTGTGCGCGCGTACGGGTCGTGGTGGGCACGAACACGGCCGTCGCCTTCAGCTCCGCGAGCAGCCGCGCCGCGTCCTCGGTGAGGTAGGAGAGGGGCTTGTGCTCGTACACCTCGACGCAGAGCAGCCGCGGCGCCCGCTCGTCGGGCATGGTGAGGCCGAGGGCGGCCGCGGAGTAGATCAGCGTGCGGTCGAGGTCGCTGGCGACCAGCACGGGCGAGGTGCGGCCGAGGTCGCTCGCCGCCGACACGGGCCGGGTGCAGCCGAGGTCACTCAGCGCCTGCACGGGCCGGGTGTGGTCGCCCGCCGGCACACGGGGCGGGGTGCTCACTTGACGGCCACCGCCCTGCCGTCGGCCCCGGTCGCGCCCCGGGTGAATCGCGGGTGGATCAGGCCGACGCAGCTGTACGGAAGCCCGTCCACCTCCTCGACCGGTACGCCCCGCTGCTCGGCGAGCAGCCTGACGTGGTCGAGGTCGGCGCCCGCGCCCCGCACGGCGAGAATCTTCCAGGGCACACGGCGAAGGAGCACCCGGGTGGTCTCGCCGACGCCGGGCTTGACCAGGTTCACATCGTGGATGCCGTACTCCTCACTGATCCGCTCGACGGCCGCCCACCCCTCCCAGCTCGGCGTGCGGTCCATGTCGCGCAGCGCCTTCGCCTCGCGGTCCACCTCGTCGCCCACCTCGTCGAAGCGGGCTGCGACCGCGTCGAGGAAGTCACCCGAGACGTCGGCGCCGGCCAGCTCGCGGTAGAACTTGGCGCCGTGGAAGTCACCCGGGCCTATGAGGTCCTCGCGCAGCACGGTGCGCGAAATCAGGCCGGACACCGTCGAGTTGAGGCACGCGGACGGGATCAGGAAGTCCTCGCGGGTGCCGTACGTCCGCACACACGACCCGGGGTCGGCCAGCACCGCGATCTCCGGCACGAACCCCGCGAACTCGGGGAACTCCTCGATCGCGGCGGCCAGTTCACGCGTGATGGCGCCCTTGCCGGTCCACCCGTCGACGAACACGACGTCCGCCGGATCGTGGTGGGCGGCGAGCCAGCGCAGGGCGTTGGGGTCGATGCCACGGCCGCGCACGATGGAGACCGCGTAGTGCGGCAGGTCCAGGCCGTGGCGGTACCGGGCCCAGCGGCGCATCAGGACGCCGACGGGCGTGCCGGCGCGGGCCAGCGAGACCAGCACGGGGCGCGGATGGGGGTCCCCCCGGCGCTTTCGGCGTTGGGGGAGCTCGGCGAGCACCGTCTCGGTGACCACACCGACGGCGCGCGCGATCCGGGGCGCCGAGGTGTCGAGCGCGGTACGGAACAGCTCCTGGTACTGCGGACTCGGCTGGTACTCGACCGGCAGCGACTCCGCGTAGTGGGCGCCGCCGCTCTGGATGGCCTCCTCGCGCTCCTCGGTGGGAGCTTCGAGCTCGACCCCGGAGAGGTCCTTGAGCAGCCACCCCACCTCGTCGGGCGCATAGGAGGAGAAGGCGGGACCGCGCAGCGGCTCGGGCATGGGGGCACCTTGGGGTACGTACGAGGGCAGTACGGCGAGGACGACGTGCGGGATGTGAGCGGCGAGCCGGGCCAACAGGCCGTCGTCGGCGTGCAGTTGGGGCGTGTCGGCGGCCGAGTCGACGACTGCCACGACCGCGTCGAAGCCGGCGCCCGCGACGTTGTACGCGTACCGCTCACCGGGGCCGTCGGCCGGGTCGTCGTGCGCGGGGAAGGCGAGGCGGGTGCGGATCGCGTAACCGGGGTCGTCGACCGCGAGGACCGGCGAGCGGGTCGTCGTGGAGTAGCGGACCTCTGCCGCGCCCCGCTCCTCGAGCGCCACGGCCAGGCGCAGCGGCGCGTACATCAGCTCCTCGAAGCCGAGGACGAGCACGCGGCGCGGGGCCCCGGCGGCTGCGCCGAGCGCTTCGGCCACCTTGCCCGCCATGGCGGGCAGCGCCGCCTCCAGCTCCGCCCGGTGGTCCGGGGTGAACCCGTGCCGCCCCCCGTCGGGAAGGCCCGCGGGCCAGCCGAGGTCCACACGCGATGCGTAGGTCGGCCGCCCAGCACTGCTCTCACACAGCGGGGGTCCCGGGTTCGCCGCCTGGTACTCCTCCACCAGCGCCCTCCCCTTCTCCAGGACCCCCTCCGGCAGCCGCACCGTGCCCGACGCCGAGGCGACCAGGTCGACGCGGGCGCCGAGCTCGCGCGCGAAGGCCGTGAGGCGGTCGCGGTCCTCGGGGGAGCGCATGTCGACCAGGGCGACGATCACATAGTGGTCGCGGGGGTAGCGGGCGTGCAGGTCACGGATGGTGTTGAGGACCGTGTTGCCGGTCGAGAACTCGTCGTCGACCAGGACCAACGGGCCGTCCCCGGCGAGGAGTCGGGGGTTCGCGGGGAGCAGCAGGTGCGAGGTGGCGTGGGAGTGGGACTCCTCGAAGCCGCCCGCCGTGGCCACGCCCTCGACCGGGCGGCGGGTGGAGTGGAGGTAGGGGGCGAGGGCCAGGCCGTCGGCGACCGAGTGGCCGAGGCCGGTCGCGGTCTCGGCGTACCCGAGCACCACGGCCCGCCCGGCGCTTTCGTCGCCGAGCAACTCCCTTACCCGTACGCCCAGTTCGCACCCGGTGCGCCACACCACCGCCGGGCTCTGCGGCACGTGCTTGCCCAGCACGTTGGAGACGAGCAGATGGGCGCGCTTAGGGTTGCGGCGCAGGGCGAGGCCGAGCAGGCCGCTCAGGTCCTCGTCCCCGACGAGCTCGACGCCGAGCCGTTCGGCGACCCATGTTCCCGACCACTCAACCACGGTGCTGTGTCTTTCTGTTGGGTCATGCTGCCGGCCCATCGGGGGCGCTCCGGTGGTCTTTGATCGCGTCACACCGTCAGGCCCGCCGTGAGCAGGTCCACGAAGCCGACGTCCTCGGCGGCGACGCCGAACACCTCGGCCCTCAGCAGGGTGCGCTCGGCCCAGGCACGGTGCGGCTTCACCTCGTTCATCTTGTTCGTGTACGCCGAGCGCAGTACCCCGCCGCCGTCCCGTTCGGGGCGCAGGATGTCCGCCGCGTCACTGAACTCCTCGTGGCTGACGACCGAGAGGGCGTGGACGGGCATCACGTGCGAGGGGTGGATGCAGGTCTTGCCGAGCAGGCCGTTGGCCCGGTCGAGCTCGATCTCGCGGAGCAGGCCGTCCAGGTCGTGCTCGATCAGGGCGGTGCGCAAGTCCTCGGCGCGCCCTTCGAGGAAGGGGCTGCGGCGCAGCTGCGGCTTGAACATCCGCTCCTGGAGCCGGAAGTACTCCCATACGGGTCCCGTGATGGTGAAGCCGCTGCCGTCGACCCGGCCGAGGACGTTCACCACGTCGGCGATGACCCCGGCCACGATCTGCACGTCGTACGCCGTCATGTCGGGCGAGCGGCGCAGCCCGTAGGCGGCGCAGAAGTCGGTGACGCCGAGGCGGAGCGCGAGGATCCGCTCGCGGTACTTCTCCACGGTGCGCGCGATTCCGGCCAGGGTCTCGGCGCGGGACTCCAGGTGGAGCAGCTCGGGTGATTCGAGGACCGGCATGGCGAACAGACGGCGGCCGCTCGCGGACTCGGCGTCGGTGAGCGCTTCGAGGAAGGCGAGCCCGCGCTCCTCGGTGAACTTGGGCAGGACGAAGCCGCTGAGCCGCCGGGCGGCGGAGCCGAGGCGGCGCACCAGGTCGGGTATCTGGAGCGGCTCGCGGACGCGCACGTAGAGCAGCGGGATCTGCTCGCCCCGGGCGTCGAGGTCGGCGAACTGGCGGACCAGGTTGGCTTCGGCGGCCACGACCTCGGCGTCGTCGATCGAGTCCTCCAGGCACAGCACCATGGAGACGACGCCGCGGCGGGCCTGTTTCAGGACGTCGTCGGCGAGGGACGGCCGGGTCGCGGGGCTGTAGAGGGTGGCGCCCAGGGCGGCCGACAGCACGCGTGCGGAGGAGCCCGCGGTGAACTCGCAGGGCTCCTGGTGGAAGAGATCCTTCCGCACAGCCGACGGGACGTGCCCGAAATGACGCATCTGCATACCTCGTACTGCCAGGACGGCCGAGACTTTGGGTGGCCGGTAATAGTACGTACGAACACGTGTCAAGAGTTCCCCAAGTGCGTGAAGTTCAGGTAACTCATCTGCATCGTCACGCCCCGTGGGCCTCGATCGTCACGCCCCGGCCGCGATCGTCACCCCCATGGGCCTCGATCGTCACGCCGCGTGGGTCCGGTGCGTACGCCGGAGGACGGATCGGGCCGGGCCCCGCGTTGTCCGCGGGGCCCGCGGGAAGGCAGGATGACGGGCATGACGCACGCGATGCTGAAGGGATCGAACGTCCCGCTGGAGGCCCCGGCCGTACGGGCGGTGCTCCGCTGGTCGCCCGGCGCCGACATCCCGGATGTGGATGCCTCGGCGCTGCTGCTCGGCGCCGACGGCCGGGTGCGCTCGGATGAGGACTTCGTCTTCTACAACCAGCCGCGCCATCCCTCGGGCCTGGTGCGCCGGCTGCCGAAGAAGCGGGTCGTGGAGGGCCTCACCGACACCGTCGAGGCCGATCTGGCCGCGCTCGACCGGTCCGTCGACCGGGTGCTGATCACCGCGTCGTCGGACGGGGCGACCTTCCGCGCCGTCCGTGATCTGCGGATCCTGCTGTTCGACGCGGCGGTGTCCGGAGGCGAGCCGCTCGCGTTGTTCGACGTGAAGCCGGAGACCGGCGAGGAGACCGCGATCATCTGCGGCGAGCTGTACCGCCGCGGCGACGGCTGGAAGTTCCGCGCGGTGGGCCAGGGTTACCCCACCGGCCTGGTGGGTCTCGCCACCGAGTACGGCATCTCGGTCGACGACGGCGAGGGCGCCGACAGCGCGGCCGGCGCGTCGAGTGCGCCCGGTGCGCCGTCCGTGCCCCAGCCGCTGCCGCAGCAGGCCGCCCAGCCCGCGTACGGCTATCCGCACCCCGCTCCCCCGGCGCAGCCGCCGGCCGTGCAGCCGGCCTACGGTTATCCGCAGCCGGCCTCACCGCAGCCCGCGTACGGCTACCCCCAGGGCGTTCCGGCGCCGTCTCCGGTGCCGGACCCCACGTTCGTACTGCCGCCCATGGGGCCGCAGTTCATCCGGCAGTAGGGCGCGGCCGACCGGCGGCCGGGGCGGTGCGGCTCAGGCCTTGGTCTTGTAGCCGCGGCCCCACTGGAGCCCCCAGCCATACAGGCGGTCCAGTTCGGCCTGGAAGCCGTACACGAACTTCACCTCGCGGCGCACCACCATGTCGCCCTTGATGTTCTCGATGGAGACGACGGCGCAGGAGCGGGCCTCGGGGGCGCGCTCGTCGAGCTCGATCTCGATGCGCGGGCCGTTGCTCGGGTAGAGCGTCACCTTGGCGTGCGTGCGGTCGAAGGCCGGGGTCTGGTCGTAGATGTAGACGAAGACCAGCAGCCGCTTTATCTCGTCCCGGTGGTCCAGGTTGACGAAGACGGTCTCGCCGGAGGCCGAACCGAAGCGGTCGTCGCCGCCGCACTCCACGTAGGGCGGCTTGTTGGTGGCGCCCAGGAAGTTGCCGAGCGGCTGGACGACTCCCTTGGTGCCGTCCTGGAGTTCGTAGAGGCAGCCCAGGTCGAGGTCGACGTTGACCATGGACTGGGTGTGGCCCTGGACCATCTCGGGCTTGAAGAACTGGAGCGGGTGGCGCAGCAGCCGTCCGCTCTGCTCGGGCTTGCCCCCGAAGTCCGATGTACGCATCCGCCACGACAGGTTGACACGCAGGCTGCCGGTATTGGCGCCCTGTTTGCCCAGCGAGACCGTGTTGTGCCGTCGGGTCAGCTCGATCGTGTTGGTCGACGCGCTGCCCGAGTCGAACTGTGAGGCCCTGCCTCGCCACAGGCCGTCCCAGAACGCCATTGCCCCCACCCCATAGGTCCGTGAACCGTCCCCGCCCACACGTGCCGGCGGTGCGCCGACACGACTCGTGAAACTCCGCGGGGCGGCCGGCGAGACCGGAGCCTCGTGGCCGCCCCGCAGAGAGCGTTCCTCATTCGGAGCCGGATCACACGCCCTGGGGCGTGCGCTCCGGAAGCACCGGGGTCACACCCCGGAGCCCACTTCCGCCCGTTCGCCCGCGCCCTCGCCGCCGGCCGCCGCGATACGGCGGTTGCGGCGCACGGAGGACAGGAAGGACCAGGCGATGAGGACCACGCCGACCAGACCCGTGATCACGTCGTTGATCTCGTACTGGATGGTGACGAGCAGAATCACGGCCAGCGCACCGATCGCGTAGTGCGCTCCGTGCTCCAGGTAGACGTAGTCGTCGAGGGTGCCCTGGCGGACCAGGTAGACGGTGAGCGACCGTACGTACATCGCGCCGATGCCGAGGCCGAGCGCCATCAGGACGATGTCGTTGCTGATGGCGAAGGCGCCGATCACGCCGTCGAAGGAGAACGACGCGTCCAGGACCTCCAGGTAGAGGAACATGAAGAAGGCCGCCTTGCCGGCCATGGCGACGGCGGACACCGTGCTGCCGGTGCGCTTGGCCTCTTCCTCCTGCTCGTGCTCGCGCTCCTCGTCCTCTTCGAGGCGGTTCTCGAAGTACCCCGAGAGGCCGCCGACGACGAGGTAGGTGATGAGCCCGGCGATACCGGAGATCAGGACGGTCTGCGCCTTGTCGACGTGGCCGCCGCCGTGCTGGTGGGCGTGGGTGGCCACCGTCATGGACGCGATGAGCAGCGCGACCAGGGCGATGCAGACCGACAGCATGTCGATCTTGCCGAGCTTGGCCAGCGGGCGCTCCAGCCAGGCAAGCCACTTGATGTCACGGTCCTCGAAAATGAAGTCGAGGAAGATCATCAGGAGGAACATGCCACCGAAGGCGGCGATCGAGGGGTGCGCGTCCGTCACCAGCTGCTGGTAGCGGTCCGCGTTGTTCAGGGCGAGGTCGACCGCGTCGATGGGGCCGATCTTGGCGCTGATGGCCACGATGACGACGGGGAAGAGCAGGCGCATGCCGAAGACGGCGATCAGGACGCCGACCGTGAGGAAGATCTTCTGCCAGAAGGCGTTCATCTTCTTCAGGATTCCGGCGTTGACCACCGCGTTGTCGAAGGACAGCGAGATTTCGAGGACCGCCAGGATGGCGACGACCCCGAGAGCTGTCCACCCGTCGTAGAGCACGGCCAGGGCCAGGCCGATCGCGGTGATCACGAATGACCAGCCGAAGGTTTTCAGAAGCACTGACTTCCCCATCGTGTAGAGCGGACCGGCCCTGCGCAGAGCCGGGTCTCCCCCCGCACCGCGCACGGCTTTACGCTGCTGTCTCCCGGAGGAAGACCCCCGGACCCCCGGCAGGGACCGCCCCGGACGGCACTCGACTTGAAGGCATCCGGGCGATCTCTTTAGGAGACGTTGACCCCGAAGTCTAGAGCGATGCCCCGCAGCCCTGATGCGTACCCCTGGCCCACGGCCCGGAACTTCCATTCACCGCTGTACCGGTACAGCTCGCCGAAGATCATCGCGGTCTCCGTCGAGGCGTCCTCGCTCAGGTCGTAGCGGGCCAGTTCCTGGCCGTCGGCCTGGTTGACGACGCGGATGAACGCGTTGGCGACCTGGCCGAACGTCTGGCCGCGGTTGTCCGCGTCGTGGATCGAGACCGGGAAGACGATCTTGTCGCAGCCGGCCGGGACCTGCGTCAGGTCGACGATCAGCGACTCGTCGTCGCCTTCGCCCTCACCCGTCAGGTTGTCACCGGTGTGCTCGACCGAGCCCTCGGGGCTCTTGAGGTTGTTGTAGAAGACGAAGTACTCGTCGCCGAGCACGCGTCCGTTGGCGCACAGCAGGGCGCTGGCGTCCAGGTCGAAGTCGGCTCCGGTGGTGGAGCGCGCGTCCCAGCCGAGACCGACGAGCACCTGGGTGAGGTTCGGTGCGGCCTTGGAGAGGGAGACATTGCCCCCCTTGGCGAGCGTGACGCCCATGATCGTGTCCTCCCCGAGAAGTGGAACAGGTGGTGAGCGCGTCCGGCGCCGCACCACAGAGGGTGTCGACGAACTCGCCGACACGGTACTGACGTTGGTGCGCGAGGCGAACCTCGAACCGGGCGACGAGCCCTGGCTCGCCGCGCTCGCGCTGCCCG
>NZ_JBEZKW010000082.1:0-27585 GCF_040651795.1 Streptomyces sp. NPDC048361 | reverse complement strand
GGGGGGTGGGGGGGGGGCGGGGGGGGGGGGGGGGCGCGGGGCCCCCCCCCCCCCCCCCCCAACCCCGCTTTCGTCTGCAGACCGTGCCCGCGTCTCGCGCAGTTCCCCGCGCCCCCAAAAGTAGGGCACCCGGCGCCAACCGGTCGCGTCCGTAGGGCACCCGGCGTCGGGGGCGGCGGGGCGTATGACATCCGTCATGGCGTAGTCACGACGCGGGGCACTGCCGGCCGGCCCGCCCCCCGCGCCACCCTGGGGGCATGACGCAGACAGCCCCTCCCGCCGAGCGGACCACCCAGGCCGTGGTCAGCTTCGAGAACGTGAACAAGAGCTACGGCGACGTCCGAGCCGTGGCCGACCTGTCGCTGCGGCTCCACCCCGGTGAGACGGTCGCGCTGCTCGGACCCAACGGCGCCGGCAAGTCGTCCACGCTCGATCTGCTGCTCGGGCTGCGCAACGCCGACTCCGGCACCGTCAGCCTCTTCGGCATGACGCCCGCGCAGGCCATCAACGCCGGCAAGGTCGGCGCGATGCTCCAGAGCGGCGGCCTCATGGAGGACGTGACCGTGCGCGAACTGGTCAAGCTCGGCTGCGACCTGCACCCCAAGCCGCACCCGGTCGCCGAGGTCCTGGACCGCGCGGGCATCACCCAGATCGCCGACCGCAAGGTCAACAAGCTTTCCGGCGGCCAGGAACAGCGCGTCCGGTTCGCGCTCGCGACCGTCGGCGCCAACGACCTGATCGTCCTGGACGAGCCGACCACCGGCATGGACGTCACCGCCCGCCAGGCGTTCTGGGCGACCATGCGCGAGCAGGCGGCGCAGGGCCGTACGGTCCTGTTCGCCACGCACTACCTCGAAGAGGCCGACGCCATCGCCGACCGGGTGCTCGTGCTGCACAAGGGCCGCCTCCTCGCCGACGGCACCGCCGCCGAGATCAAGGCGAAGGCCGGCGCCCGCCGGGTCAGCTTCGACCTGGAGGGGACTGTCGACGAGACGGCCGAGGCCGCCCTGCGCGGCCTCCCCTTCCTGTCCACCCTCGACATCTCCGGCCGCACCGTCCGCATCCAGTCGCACGACGCCGACGCCACGATGCACGCCGTGTACGGGCTCGGCCTCTACCCGCGCAACCTCGAAGTCGCGGGCCTCGGCCTGGAGCAGGCCTTCGTCGCCATCACCTCGGCCGAGGAGGCCAACGCAGCATGAACACCCTCATCAAGCTCGAAATCACCCGCACCCTGCGGAACAAGAAGTTCATGTTCTTCTCGGTGGTCTACCCCTCGGCGCTCTACCTGCTCTTCGCGGCCTCGCAGAACGGCACCGACAAGGTCAAGGGCACCGACCTCACCTTCCCCGCCCTCTACATGGTCTCGATGGCGTCCTTCGGCGCGATCACGGCCGTCCTCATGGGCAACAGCGAGAAGATCGCCAAGGAGCGCGAGAAGGGCTGGGTGCGCCAGCTGCGCCTGACCACCCTGCCGGGCCGCGGCTACGTCCTCGCGAAGATCGCCAGCGCCGGCGTCGTGACCCTGCCGTGCATCGTGGTCGTCTTCCTCGTGGCGGCCTCCGTCAAGGGCGTACGGTTCGAGGCCTGGCAGTGGGGCGCGCTGACCGTCGCCATCTGGGCGGGTTCGCTCTGCTTCGCCGCGCTCGGCGTGGCCATCGGTTACATCGCCAGCGGTGACGCCGTCCGCCCGATCACGATGATCATCTACTTCGGCATGTCGATCCTGGGCGGCCTGTGGATGCCCAGCACCGTCTTCCCGCAGTGGCTGCAGAACATCGCGGAATGGCTGCCCACCCACGCGTACGCTGCCCTCGGACAGGCCATCGAGCTGGGCGACGCCCCGCACGGCAAGGACCTCGCCATCCTCGTCTTCTACTTCCTGCTCTTCGCGGGCGGCGCGGCATGGCTGTACCGGAAGGACACCCTGAAGGCGTGAGTGCCGTGAACCAGGGCCCCAGCAAGGCGCCGGCGGTGCGGATCGGGCTCAGCCCCGAGACGCGCCGCCAGATGTGGCAGAAGCTGATGTGGGTCGGCATCTGGCTGGCCTTCATGGGCGCCCCCATCGGCGACCTGCTCGACGGCAACCACACCACCGTGCCCACGGTCCTCGGCTGGGCCGGCCTCGCGGGGTTCGTGACCGTCTATCTGGCCCTGGTGCTGCGGCACACCGCCCGCCCCCTCGCCACCGTCACCGTCTACAGCCTTCTCGGCTTCCTGGCCGCCCTCGCCGTCACCCTCTCGCTGACCCTCGGCGGCGCGTGGCTCGTGCTCTTCGTCTACGTCTCGGTCTCCTGCGGGGCCACGCTGCCGCTCGCGCTCGCGACCTGGGCGATCCTCGTGACGACCGCCGGCATGACCGTGATCGGGACGCATCTGTCGCACGTCGGCGACGTCCTGCCGGGCCTCGCCATCCCCGCGCTCCTCGGCGGCTTCGCGATGACCGGCGTACGCCATCTGATCCGCACCTCGGTGGAGCTGCGCGAGGCGCGCGCCACTGTCGCCCAACTCGCCGCGAACGAGGAGCGGTTGAGGATGGCGCGCGATCTGCACGACCTGCTCGGCCACTCCCTCTCCCTCATCACCCTCAAGAGCGAGCTGGCCGGACGGATGCTGCCCGGCCGGCCCGAGCAGGCGGCCCGGGAGGTGGCCGACATCGAGCGGGTGAGCCGGCAGGCCCTCGCCGACGTGCGGGCCGCCGTGACCGGCTACCGCAGGGTCACCCTGCCCGCCGAACTCGCGGGCGCCCGAACCGTGTTGAACGCCGCAGGCATCCAGGCGGACGTACCGCCCGAGGCGCCCGAGGGGCTGCCCGGCGCCGAGGAGGAGGTGCTCGCCTGGGTCCTGCGCGAGGCGGCCACCAACGTCGTACGCCACAGCGGCGCCCGGCACTGCACGGTCACGCTCGCCGAACTCCAGACCCTGGACGGCCGGTTCCTCGAACTGCGCGTCCAGGACGACGGCCCGGGCCGGACCGGCACCGGTGTGCCCGTCGCGGGCAACGGCCTGACCGGGCTCGCCGAGCGCCTGGAGAAGGTGGCGGGCGTCCTGGAGACCGAGTCGGGACGCAAGGGCTTCACGCTGATCGCGCGGATCCCGCTGATTCCGGCCGCCTCCGAAACCCCTCTAGGATCCGGGCCATGATCCGACTTCTCCTGGCGGAAGACCAGTCCATGGTCCGTGAGGCCCTCGCCGCCCTGCTCGGTCTGGAGCCGGACCTGGAGGTGGTGGCGCAGGCGGCCCGGGGTGACGAGGTCCTGGCGGCGGCCCGCGCCCACGCGGTGGACGTCGCCCTCCTCGACATCGAGATGCCGGGCCTGACCGGCATCGAGGCGGCGGCCGTCCTGCGCCGTGAGCTGCCCGCCGTCAAGATCGTGATCCTGACGACCTTCGGGCGGCCGGGCTATCTGCGCAGCGCCATGGAGGCCGGGGCGGACGCCTTCCTGGTCAAGGACGCGCCCGCGGCCCAACTGGCCACCGCCGTAAGGACGGTGCTCGCCGGAGAGCGCGTCATCGACCCGACGCTGGCCGCGGCCGCCCTCGCCGAGGGGGCCAACCCCCTGACCGACCGCGAACGCGATGTGCTGCGCGCCGCGCGGGACGGTGCGACCAACGCCGAACTCGCCGCCGCCCTCTGCCTCTCGCAGGGCACGGTCCGCAACTATCTCTCCATGGCCATCCAGAAACTCGCGGCCCGCAACCGGGCGGAAGCGGTCCGCATCGCCCGCGAGAAGGGCTGGCTGTAGATCCTGGCGGAGCGGGGTGGCCGGTGGGGGAGGGCCCACCGGCCGGTTCCGTGACTCAGCAGCTCACCAGGAGCAGGGTGAGGGCCGAACACACGCGGACCGCCGCGTTGTTGCCCGGATCCGGGTCGGTGGGAGTCAGGTCGACCAGGGCGGCCGTGACCGGCAGGTTGCCGCTCATCGTCAGGAGCCCGGCGTGCAGCGTCAGCTTCTTGGTGACGCTCGCGCCGGACGGGATCGCGCCGAGCGGGCACACCGCGGTCCGGTTCGCCTTGTCGATCGTGCAGCCCGGCGCGGACGGCGCCGTGAAACCGGCCGGATAGCTGAACCACACGCGGGCGGCGCTGACGTCGGACGGGCCGGTGTTGGTGATGTGCGCGCTGAACGTGGCCGCGTAGACCGCGAGCCCGTGGGGCGAGACGTCGAGGGCAACGGAGAGGTCGGCCTGCGCGGGTTCGGCGTGCGCCGGGGCGGCGAGGCCGACGCCGGCGAGGAGGGGCAGCAGCAGAGCGGGGGCCAGACGGGCGGCTATGGGTCTGAGACGTGACAACGGGACTCCCGGCGTAGCGTGGCATGGAACGGGACACAGCGCTGCCCGCCTCAACAGGCTGTGGCGCACGCCCTGTTGAGGGAGCGTCAACAGATTGTGACCGCTGGAAGCCGTTCGGGCGGGGTTTTCCGGGCGCGCGCGGGGAATGGCCGGATGTCGCTGTTCACCGGGCCGGGCGGCCGGTGCCGGGCCCGAGCACCACACCCCGCCCCGCGTAGAACCGGTCGAGCTCGGCCCACTCGATGGAGGCGTACTCCTGGGAACGGCCCTTGAAGCCGGACGGGTTGTGGAAGACCAGGGCGTCCTCGGTCGCCCCCACCGCCAGGACCAGGTGGCCGCCCCGGCGTTCCGGGGCCGGCGCGAGCTCGCGGATCGAGGGGTGGACCGAGAGCAGCAGGAGCTGCCCGGCCTCGATCAGGCGGCGCAGCTCGGCCAGGGGCAGATGCGGGCGCGCCGCCGCCCTCAGGCCCCAGCGTTCGTGCGCGTACGCCGCGAACGGGGCGTAGATCAGGCCGTCGAGGCCGTCGCCACGGCGTACGTAGGCCCCCGCCGCGACGCACTCGCGCGCGAGCTCCATCGCGCTGGGCGCGGAGCCCTGCCAGTACTCCAGGGCCATCCGCAGACACGCCACCCCGCACAGTCGCCACGACCACCACGCGTACTCTTCGCGGCTCTCCGCGCCGTACGCGCGCCACAGCGGGTCCTCGGCCGCGTCCAGCGTCCCGCCGACGATCGCCTCCACCAGCTCGGGCGAGGCCCACTGGGCGTGGTAGGGCACGGCGTGGACGGTCCTCGGTGGATGGCGGCGCGCATGGCGGTCGGTCATGATCAAGAGCCTAGGCCGCCGGACAGCGCCGGACAGCGCCGGACAGCGCCGGACAGCGCCGGGCGGGGCCGGGCGGGGCCGGGCGGGGCCGGGCGGCGGGCTTGGGTCCGACGCGCCCGGTGGGCGGCTCGGTTCAGCATGGCCGCGCGGTGCTCGTGGCGTCTGACCGTCTGACCGTCTGCGCGGTGGGCGGTTCGGTTCAGCCTGGCCGCGTCGCACGTGCGGCGTCCGACCGTCTCCGTGGTGGGCGGTTCAGTTCAGCCTGGCCCGCGCGGCGCGTGCCCGGCGTCTGACCGTCTCCGCCATGGTCGGTTCCACCGCTTCCACCACATCGGCGTACTCGTCGAGTTCCGCGGCACCGGCCATGAAGTCGCCCCGCTGGACGAGGAGTTCGGCGCGCTCGTAGCGGAGCCTGGCCGGATGCGCCGGGAGCAGCAGCGAGAGCTCCACGGCCCACAGGGCGACCTCGCTGTGCTCGGGGCGGGCCGCGGCCCAGGCGCGGATGTTGTTCAGGACGCGCAGGACGATGTCGAGCGGCGCGGCCGGGCTCAGCATCGACTCCTCAAGAGGTGAGCCCGTCGCGCCGGCCACCAGGATTTCCGCGTCGTCGGGGTCCAGGAGCCGCCCCCCGTCGAACGGGTCGGCGAGGACCCGGTCCTCGGGCGGGCCGAAGCCGACGACGAAGTGGCCGGGCAGCGCCACCCCGTACACCGGCGCCCCGGCCCGGCGGGCCACCTCGATCCACACCACCGAGAGCAGGATGGGCAGCCCGCGCCGGCGCCGCAGCACCTCGTGCAGCAGGGACGATTCGAGCCGCTCGTAGTCGTGCGCCGTACCCCGGAACCCGTACTGCCCGCCCAGCAGTCTGCCGAGCGCGCCGGCCCAGGCGCGGGGACCGGTGAGGCCGAAGGGGAGCAGCCCGGCGAGACGGTCGAGCTCGATGTGCGCGGCATCGATGCCGCGCCGGCCGAGCGAGGGGTCGGCGACCGCGCCGAGCAGCAGACACAGCGCCGCCACGTCGGGGCGCTCGGCGCGGGCCTGGTCGGCGAACTCCCGCCGCCAGTCGGTGACGTCCGGATCCATTGCGTCCTCGTACCCGGTCAGCGGGACCGGAAGTGGTGGTAGCCGTGGTGCGTCGCGAAGCCCAGGCCGTCGTAGAGGGCGCGGGCGCCCTCGTTGTCCGCCTCGACCTGGAGCCAGGCCGCCGAGGCGCCCTCGTCCAGGGCCCGGCGGGCCAGGGCGGCCATCACGGCGCTCGCGAGCCCCTGGCGGCGCCGCGCCGGGTCTACCTCGACCGCCATGAACCCGGCCCAGCGGCCGTCGACCACGCACCGTCCGATCGCTGCGGGCGCCGGCCCGTCGCCCGGGACCGAGGCGAACCACACCGAGGGGCCGGCGCCCAGCACCTTCAGGACGTGCTCGCCCGGCGACGACGACCGCTGGTAGCGGCTCAGCCACGCCTCGTCCACGGTGCGCGCCAGGTGAACCCGGGAAATGTCCGCCGCCAGGTCGCCGATGGGTGCGAGCGCGGCGATCCGCACCTCGGCGCTGACCTCGCGCTCCCAACCGGCCCGTTCGAGCTCCGCGCAGAGCGGCTCCTGGGTGCCCGCGGCACCCGTCGCGGTCTGGACATAGGCGGGCAGATCACGGGCCGCGTACCAGTCGCGTACGCGGTCGAGGGCGGCCGGCAGGGGAAGGCCCGGGTCGCCGAGCGGGAGGGCGGAGTTGGCGCGGCGGGTGAAACCGCCGGCCGCGCGCAGCGTCCACTCGCCCAGCGGTTCGCTCTCCACCGGCTGCCAGGCGCGGGCCAGGACCGGCGCGAGCTCCTCGAAGGAGGCGGCCGGTCCCCGACGCCGGGCCGGGGCCGCCGGGACGACCTTGCCCGCGACGAGAGCGGACTCCTCGATACGCACCGTCTCACCGCTCTTTCGTGTGATCGACAACACACCTTGGTCCCACGACGTGAGCACGCCGACCGTGTCGGTGAACAAGGAGCCCGGAGTTCCGCTGGAGGTCAGGCGCCGGACTGATACGCGTTTGCCCGTATCGGCCGGTGTAATCCGGACCTCAAGCCGTCCGCCGATGGTGAATTCCACAGGTCTCTCCGCCCCTCCTGTTCGGATCGTGCCCCGAACCGGAGATACTAGGTGCGGGCATCGACGACGCCGCGCTCCCGCGCGCCACGTGGACGGAGCCGCAGATCGGCCCGCCGCGCCCTATCGAGGAGGAACGACAGCGTGACCTACGTCATCGCGCAGCCTTGTGTCGACGTCAAGGACAAGGCGTGTATCGAAGAGTGCCCGGTCGACTGCATCTACGAGGGCTCCCGGTCCTTGTACATCCACCCGGATGAATGCGTCGACTGTGGCGCCTGCGAGCCGGTGTGCCCGGTCGAGGCGATCTTCTACGAGGACGACACCCCGGACGAGTGGAAGGACTACTACAAGGCGAACGTGGAGTTCTTCGACGAGCTCGGCTCGCCCGGTGGCGCCTCCAAGCTCGGCCTGATCGAGCGGGACCACCCCTTCATCGCAGCGCTCCCGCCGCAGAACGGCTGATCGCGCTTCCCCGGTCCCCGTACGGCTCAGCTGCCGTACGGGGCCGTGGTGTTTCCCGGCGCGGCCGCCGTGGCACCGTCCGTACGAGAAAGTGAGCACCTTCCGTGAGCGCAGTCTCCTCACGTCTTCCCGTCTTCCCCTGGGACAAGCTGGAGCCGTACAAGGCGACGGCCGCGGCCCACCCGGACGGCATCGTGGACCTCTCCGTCGGCACGCCCGTCGACCCGGTCCCCGCCCTCGTCCAGGAGGCCCTCGCCGGCGCCGCCGACTCGCCGGGCTATCCCACGGTGTGGGGCACGCCCGCGCTGCGGGACGCGATCAAGGGATGGCTGGAGAAGCGCCTGGGTGCGCGCTCGGTCGAGCACACCAACATCCTGCCCGTGGTCGGCTCCAAAGAGCTGGTGGCCTGGCTGCCGACCCAGCTCGGGCTCGGCGCCGGCGACCAGGTGGCCTACCCGCGGCTCGCGTACCCGACGTACGAGGTCGGCGCGCGGCTGTGCGGCGCGGAGGCAGTCGTCTACGACGACCCCACAGAGCTCGACCCGACGCACCTGAAGCTGCTCTGGCTGAACTCGCCGTCCAACCCGACCGGCCGGGTCCTCGCCAAGGACGAGCTGGTCCGCATCGTGGCCTGGGCCCGCGAGCACGACGTCCTGGTCTTCTCCGACGAGTGCTACCTGGAGCTGGGCTGGGAGGCCGAGCCCGTGTCGGTGCTGCACCCGGACGTGTGCGGCGGCTCCTTCGACGGCATCGTGGCCGTCCACTCGCTCTCCAAGCGCTCCAACCTGGCCGGCTACCGGGCGGCCTTCGTCGCCGGTGACGCCCGGGTGCTGGGCGAGCTGCTTCAGATCCGCAAGCACGGCGGCATGATGACCGCCGCGCCCGTGCAGGCGGCCACCGTCGCGGCGCTGGGCGACGATGTCCACGTACAGGAGCAGCGCGCCCGGTACGCGGCCCGGCGTGCCGCGCTGCGCGAGGCGCTCGAACAGCACGGCTTCCGCATCGAGCACAGCGAGGCGAGCCTCTACCTGTGGGCCACCCGCGACGAGGGCTGCTGGGAGACGGTGGCCCACCTCGCCGAGCTCGGCATCCTGGTGGCGCCGGGCGACTTCTACGGCGTGGCGGGCGAGCGGTTCGTACGGGTCGCGTTCACGGCGACCGACGAGCGCGTCGAGGCGGCTGTGAAGCGTCTGGCGCGCTGAGCGGGCGCCCGCTGAGGGCGGCTGTCCGTGGGTGACGCGTCCGTCGCGGGCGCATGTAGCTGTCCGTGGGTGACGCGCCCGTCGCAGGCGCATGTAGCTGTCCGTGGGTGACGCGCCCGTCGCGGCCTTGCGTACGCACAAGGGGCCCGGGGAGTTCGCACTCCCCGGGCCCCTTCGCATCACCCACGCCCCGGTCAGCCGAGCGGCAGGCCCTTCAGGGGGAGCTGGTCGGTGCTGGGCAGGCCCTGGGTGGGCAGACCGCCGGTCGGCAGGCCGCTCTGGGTGGCGGTCTTGGCGGTCGAGCCGAGGATGTCGCCCGCGCTGCCCGCCGCGTCACCGGCCGCCTTCTGCGCGGCCGGGGTCGCCACCTTGCCCGTCTGGCCCACAGTCTTGCCCGCGGCCGGCACGGCCTTCTTGACGGCGTCGGCGCCGGTGGAGCCGACCATGGTGGTGGCCTTCTGGGTCACCCCGTCGGCGGCGTTGCTGACCGAGCTCGGGTCCATCTGGGTCAGGCCACTGAGGTTCGGGGCGACCTGGGGGACGTCAACGGCGCTTGCGGAGCCGGCCGCACCGACCACGGGCGCTGCACCTGCCGCGATGAGCAGCGCGGCGCGGGCGATCCGACGGGTCAGGGGGAGGGACATGATGCTCCTTCAGACGGGTTGGAAATGTGTCGCTGTCCGGCGTTCGGACGCAGTGACAACCGCCGTGAGGGGAGGAGAGGTTGCGGTGGGCCTGGTTAAAGAGTTCGTAATGCGTCGCATTATCTACTCTGGATAAAAACGGGCAAATGAAGCGTACCCCGGGTACCTGACGTGACGTCAGATCCCTTTCCGCGCAGGGGAATGGACGATTTTCCGCGTCGGCGTCCGGACGCGGGTACGAAACACCGTGACGGGTGTGGCGCCGCCCCCCGGACGAGTGCCCGGGCGAACGGGTGCGCGGTTAGGGCGCGAGGGTGATCCGTACCTCTTGTGCCGCGTCGCCCGAGCCGCCCGGCGCCGCACCAGCCGGACCGACGGACGGGGAGGCGGCCGCGGAGGCCGGTGCGGCCGACCAGCCGTCGGCCGAGTCGTCCGCGCTCCACACCCGGCCCGCATAGGAGACCCGCGCGATGTGCAGCGCCTCGGCCTGCGCCACCGCCCAGTGCGCGAGGGCCCAGCCGCGCTGCTCCTTGCCGGTGCCCGAGGCCACCGCGTCCTCGGTGACGCGCACGGGCACGGCGACGTCACGGCCCGCGTCCGCCGGCTGCCGCGCCTCCACCACGCCGTCGCCGAAGACCTGCCGCAGCCCCTCGCGCACCCGCGCCGGGTCGCCCGGCTCCGCGTTCTTGGCCACCGTGCAGGTCAGCGCGGCGGACTCGCGGCCGGTCAGCGCGGCCATCAGCACCGTCGCGTCCGGCTCGTGCTTGGCGTACGCCTGCGGGAAACCGCTGTGCTGTACCTCCTGCGCCGCCACCGTCAGCGGAAGCCGCGAATAGCCCGGCACTTCGGCGAGGTGCTGGTAGAACTTGCCGGCCGCGTACACCGGGTCCATGATCTGCTCCGCGGTGCCCCAGCCCATCGAGGGCCGCTGCTGGAACAGGCCGAGCGAGTCGCGGTCGCCATGGTCGAGATTGCGCAGCCCGGACTCCTGGAGGGCGGTGGCGAGCGCGATCGTCACGGCCCGCTCCGGCATCCCGCGCGAGGTGCCGACCGCCGTGATCGTCGCCGCGTTCCGCGCCTGCTCGGGGCTGAGCTCGAACGACGAGCCCTGCCCGTCACCCGTCCCCGCCACACATCCCGGGGCGCCGGGGCCTCCGCTCACGTACTGCACCACCACGTATCCGGCGATCGCGAGCAGCACGGCGAAGGCCGCCCCGACACGCAAGAGGCGGCCGCGACGGGAGGGGCGCGGGAGAGGGATGGGCTCTGACACGGGGCCCACCGTACTGGAGCGCGAAGACAGGTCCGGCGAGCGAGTTAGGGTCGGGCGCATGGCCGACACCACCCTGGATCTCACCGCCGACGCGCCCACGCTCACCGCGCGCCTGGTCGACTTCGCCTCCGTGAGCGGCGCGGAGCAGCCGCTGGCGGACGCCATCGAGCGCGAGCTGCGCAAGCTGGCGCACCTCACCGTCGACCGGTACGGCAACAACGTCGTGGCCCGCACCACCCTGGGCCGGGCCGAGCGGATCATCCTGGCCGGGCACATCGACACCGTGCCGATCGCCGACAACGTGCCGTCCCGCCTCGACGACAACGGCATCCTCTGGGGCTGCGGAACGAGCGACATGAAGTCGGGCGTGGCGGTGCAGCTGCGGATCGCACAGACGGTGACCGCGCCCAACCGCGACCTGACCTTCGTGTTCTACGACAACGAAGAGGTCGCCGCCCACCTCAACGGCCTCGGCAGGATCGCCGACGCCCACCCCGAGTGGCTGGCCGGCGACTTCGCGGTGCTCCTCGAACCCTCCGACACCGAGGTCGAGGGCGGCTGCCAGGGCACCCTGCGGGTCCTGCTGAGGACCAGCGGCGAGCGCGCCCACTCCGCGCGCAGCTGGATGGGGTCCAACGCCATCCACACCGCCGCCCCCATCCTCGCGAAGCTCGCCGCCTACGAGCCGCGCCGCCCGGTGATCGACGGCCTGGAGTACCACGAGGGCCTCAACGCGGTACGGATCGAAGGGGGCGTGGCGGGCAACGTCATCCCCGACGCGTGCACGGTCACCGTCAACTACCGCTATGCGCCCGACCTCAGCGGCGATGAGGCGCTCGCCCACGTCCGTGAGGTCTTCGCCGACTGCGACATCGCCGAGTTCGTGGTGGACGACCACTCGGGCGCCGCCCTGCCCGGGCTCTCGCACCCCGCGGCGGCCGCGTTCATGGCCGCGGTCGGCGGCACCGCCCGCCCCAAGTTCGGCTGGACCGACGTTTCGCGCTTCGGCGACCTCGGCGTCCCCGCCGTCAACTACGGGCCCGGTGACGCGCTTCTGGCCCACAAGCGCGACGAGCACGTCGCCGTCGAGCGGATCACCCAGTGCGAGCGGCGGCTGCGGGCCTGGTTGAGCGACTGAGCGACTGAGCGACTGACCGATTGATCGCCACGAACTGACCAGTTGGTCGATTGACCGGCTGATCGCCACGGGCTGACCAGTTGGTCGATTGACCGGCTGATCGACTGAGCGATGGATCGACCGGCTGACCGGCTGAGCGGCTGAGCGGCTGAGCGACTGTCCGGCTGAGCGGCTGTCCGGCTGAGCGGCTGTCCGGCTGAGCGCGCCCCGGGCCCCGCCCGGCGCGGGCCCCTCACAATTCAGGGCTTCGCAAGGGGCGTGGCCTGCCGGAATTCCGCCATTCGTCACGTTGGCCGACCTACCCTGGCTGAGCACGCGCAACATCGTCAGCGGAGGGAGCACGGCATGGCCAACCCCGAGGGAGCACGGTTTCCGGCGGAGCAGCGGCTGGAGCAGCGGCTCGGACCGGTACTGCGCCGCCGCGATCAGGTGCAGGCCGGCACCACGGACCAGCGCCTGCTGGACACCGAGGGCGACTCCCAGTGGGTGCACACCGACCCCTGGCGGGTCATGCGCATCCAGTCGGAGTTCGTCGAGGGCTTCGGCGCGCTGGCCGAACTGCCCAGCGCGATCAGCGTGTTCGGCTCGGCCCGTACGCCGGCCGGATCACCCGAGTACGAGGCGGGCGTACGGATCGGACGGGCCCTGGTCGACGCGGGCTTCGCCGTGATCACCGGAGGCGGGCCCGGCGCGATGGAGGCCGCGAACAGAGGCGCCCGCGAGGGCAACGGCGTCTCCGTCGGCCTCGGTATCGAGCTCCCCTTCGAGCAGGGGCTCAACCCGCACGTCGACATCGGGATCAACTTCCGCTACTTCTTCGTCCGCAAGACGATGTTCGTCAAGTACGCGCAGGGCTTCGTGGTCCTGCCGGGCGGCCTTGGCACCCTGGACGAGCTGTTCGAGGCGCTGACCCTGGTGCAGACCCGCAAGGTCACCCGCTTCCCGATCGTGCTGTTCGGCACGGAGTACTGGGGCGGCCTCGTGGACTGGCTGCGCACCACGGTGATCGCCCAGGGCAAGGCATCCGAGGGCGACCTGCTGCTCTTCCACGTCACCGACGACGTGGACGAGGCCGTCACCCTGGTCACCAAGGAGACGGGCCACTAGGCCGCGTCTTCAAAGCCCCTCTGGCGGGCGCTCCTTTGGAGACACTCCCCAGCCCGCCGGGCGGCCGCTCCGGAAGCCGCCTGTCCTACGCCAGGCCCCGGCGGGCCACCGCCGGGGCGCGGTGACCCGCGATCGAGGCGACCATGTCGAGGACCTGACGGGTCTCCGCCACCTCGTGCACGCGGTAGATCCGGGCGCCGAGCCACGCGGAGACCGCCGTCGTCGCGAGGGTCCCGATCAGGCGCTCCTTCACCGGCCGGTCGAGGGTCTCGCCCACGAAGTCCTTGTTGGACAGCGAGACCAGGACCGGCCACCCCGTGTCGGTCATCTCCTCAAGTCGCCGCGTCGCCTCCAGGCTGTGCCGGGTGTTCTTCCCGAAGTCGTGCCCGGGGTCGATCATGATTCCGTCCGGCCGCACCCCCAGCTCGACGGCGCGCTCGGCCAGGCCGACCGTGACCCGCAGGATGTCCGCCACCACGTCGTCGTACGCGATCCGGTGCGGCCGGGTGCGCGGCTCCACGCCGCCCGCGTGGGTGCAGACGAGACCCGCGCCGTAGCGCGCCGCGACCTCGGCGAGCCGTGGATCGACGCCGCCCCAGGCGTCGTTGAGGACATCCGCGCCCGCCTCGCACACCGCCGCGCCGACGTCGTGCCGCCAGGTGTCCACGCTGATGACGACCTCGGGGAACCGCTTGCGGACCTCGGCGACGAACCCGACCGTGCGGCGCGCCTCCTCCTCGGCCGTGACCTCCTCGCCGGGGCCCGCCTTCACCCCGCCGATGTCGATGATGGCCGCGCCCTCGGCGACGGCCTGCTCCACGCGGGCCAGCGCGGGTTCGTCGTGGAAGGTCGCGCCCTGGTCGTAGAAGGAGTCGGGGGTCCGGTTCACGATCGCCATGACCACCGGTTCGTCCGCGGTGAATTCGCGCCGGCCAAGCCGCAGCGTGCCGCGGTCCGTTCCGCTGTGCATCCCCTGTGTCCTTTGCTGTGATCCGGGCCGTTGTCCGCCTGCGACCCTAACCGTCAGTGCCGCATGGCACGATCGGACCCGACAGTTTCCGGCGTCGGGAAGAGGCTCGCTCGTGTTCTGGTTCTTGCTGATCGCGATGGTCGTCGTGGTCACCGCCGTGACCCTCGCCGTGGTGGGCGGCGGCGGAGGCGACGCCGGGGTGCTGCCCGAGGCCGAGCCGGAGAACTTGGTGGACCCGCTGCCCGAGCACCGCCCGGTGGGCCGGGCCGACGTGGAGGCGCTGCGCATCCCGGTGGTCCTGCGGGGCTACCGGATGGCCGACGTCGACGACGCGCTGAGCCGCCTCGGCGCGGAGCTCGCCGAGCGGGACGCGCGGATCGCCGAGCTCCAGTCGGTGGCCGCCCGCGGTGGGGTGGCGCCGGGCAACGGCGGCCGGGCCCCCGAGCCGCACGGGATCGCCCCCGAGCCGCATCCCTTGCCCGAGCCGCACGGCACCGCACCCGAGCCGCACGGCATCCCGCAAGGCAACACCCCCGAGCCGCACCCCGGCGCGGCCGGGCCGTCCGACGAGGAGCCCCGGCGATGAGCGGGGCCGTGCCCGGCCCCGACGGGCGGCTTCGCTGCCCCTGGGGGCTGTCCACCGAGGACTACGTGGCGTACCACGACACCGAGTGGGGCCGCCCGGTCCGCGGCGACGACGCGCTGTACGAACGGCTCTGCCTGGAGGCCTTCCAGTCCGGGCTCTCCTGGATCACGATCCTGCGCCGCCGCGAGGGATTCCGGCGCGCGTTCGCCGACTTCGACATCGCGGCGGTGGCCAAGTTCACCGAGGCGGACAAGGAGCGGCTCCTCGGCGACACGGGCATCATCCGCAACCGCCTCAAGATCGAGGCGACGGTCGCCAACGCGCAGGCCCTCACCACTTGGTCGCCGGGCGAGCTCGACGCGCTCATCTGGTCCTACGCACCGGACCCGGCCACCCGCCCGGCGCCCCGCACCCTCTCCGACGTCCCGGCCGTCACCGACGAGTCGACGGCTCTGTCCAAGGCCCTCAAGAAGCGCGGTCTGCGCTTCATCGGCCCCACGACGGCGTACGCCCTGATGCAGGCGTGCGGCCTGGTCGACGACCACCTCGCGGACTGCGTGGCACGGGGCGGCGCCTGAGCACCGCCCCGCCCGGCCCGCCCCGCCCGGGAGCCGCGCTCAGCGGCCGACGTACTTCGGCTTCTCCTTGGCGAGGAACGCGGCCACCGCGATGGCGTGGTCCTCGGAGGCGCCCGCCTTCGACTGGAGTTCGTCCTCCGTCTCCAGCGTCTCGGCGAGCGTGTGGCCCGCGCCGTACGCGAGAGAGGCCTTCAGGGCGCCGTACGCCACCGTGGGGCCCTCGGCCAGGGTGCGGGCGACGGCGAGGGCCTGCGCGGCCAGCTCGTCGGCCGGTACGACCTTGTTGACCAGGCCGATCCCGTACGCCTCCTGTGCGGAGATCGAGCGTGGGAAGAGCAGCAGGTCGGCGGCGCGGGACTGGCCGATCAGACGCGGCAGGGTCCAGGAGACGCCCGAGTCGGCGGTCAGCGCGACCCCGGCGAACGAGGTGTTGAACGCGGCGGTGTCCGCGACCACGCGGTAGTCCGCGGCGAGCGCGAAGCCGAGGCCGGCGCCCGCCGCCACGCCGTTGACGCCGGCCACCACGGGCTTGGGCATCTCGGTGAGCGCCGTCAGGATCGGGTTGTAGTGCTCGCGCACGGTGCTCATGGTCTGCCCGGTGCCGGCCTCGCGGTCCGCGGTCAGGGAGGCGACGTGCTCCTTGAGGTCCTGGCCGACGCAGAACGCCCGGCCGGCCGCGGTGAGCAGCACGGCGCGCACCGCGGGATCCGCGGCCGCGGAGCGTACCGCCTCGCGCAGCGCGACCTTCGCCTCCGTGTTCATCGCGTTCATGGCCTCGGGCCGGTTGATCGTGATCGTCGCGAGCCCGTCGCTCACCTCGTAGAGCACGGTGTCGGCCATGGTGGGATCCCCTCCGTCGCGGATGCTGCTTCGTCGTCGTATCCGCTCAGCATGGCGGAGATCACGGCCGCCGGGCATGTGACCTGCGTCTAACAATCCGGGTGCCGGGGGGATCCGGCGGCGGCGAAGTATCGCAGGCGGATCGCCGAATTGTGTGGTTTTGATAGAGCGCGTTGCGCAAGCGATGCGGACCGATGTTGGTCATCGGGTCCTGGGATGCGGGATAATGACCTGGAAGCAATGTGTTCGATGCCGTGACGCGTACCCAATCCCGGGGGCCGTCGGCTGACGATGAGCTGGTTTCAGGAAGGGGAACGAGCATGGCGGCCATGAAGCCGCGGACGGGCGACGGCCCGCTCGAGGTGACCAAGGAGGGGCGGGGCATTGTCATGCGCGTTCCGCTCGAAGGCGGCGGTCGGCTTGTCGTCGAGCTGACTCCGGACGAGGCCGATGCGCTCGGCGATGCCCTCAAGAAGGTCGTCGGCTGAGTTAGCGGGTCCGACGCAGACTCTTCACCGCCCCGGTTCGGTGTGCACGTGCTGTGCATGCCGTGCCGGGGCGGTGTTGCGTGCGGGGCCCCCTGGCGGGGTTGCCGTTGGAAGGGTGCCCGGCAGAGGCCACCTCAACCCGTCCGGATGCCCGGGCAGGCGCCACCTCATCCGGTCCGATCTGGGGCGGAGCCCCGGGGCCCGGGTTTCGTCCGCGGACCGTGCCCGCGTCTCGCGCAGTTCCCCGCGCCCCTGGTGGTTTGACCTTGGCAGGGTGCCCGGCAGAGGCATCCTCAGCCCGCCATGGGGGGTCCCCCTGGCCCTTGAGGCCGCGGGGGAGTTTGAGGACGAGCGCCCTCAAGGCGCGAACGGGGTCTGGGGCGGAGCCCCAGGGGCCCGGCTTTCGACTGCGGACCGTGCTGGGTCACCCGCGCAGTTCCCCGCGCCCCTGTAGGGCACCCGGTGTTGAGACGTCGCGCCCGGAGTGGGACGCCCGGTGTCGAGCGGACGCGCCCGTCGTGGCGGAGCCGCGCAAATGTCCAGCCCCGCGCCCCTGTAGGGCACCCGGTGTTGAGACGTCGTGCCCGGAGTGGGGCGCCCGGTGTCGAGCGGACGCGCCCGTCGTGGCGGAGCCGCGCAAATGTCGCAGCCCCGCGCCCCTGTAGGGCACCCGGTGTCGAACGGCCGCGCCCGAGTAGCGCACCCGGTGTCGAGCGGCCGCGCCCGCCCGGGGGCTGCGGGGTCAGCCGCGGCGTACCGCGCAGAGGAGGCCGTCGCCGACCGGGAGCAGGGACGCCACGAGCTCGGGGCTCTCGCGCACCGAGCGGAGCAGCTCCCGCAGCCGCAGGATCTCGGGCGGCTGGGCCGCCGAGTCGACGGTGCGGCCGTCCGCGAAGACCCCCTCGAAGCAGACGATCCCGCCGGGCCGCAGCAGGCGCAACGATTCAGCGAGCACGTCGAGCGACTCCATCCGGTCGCCGTCGCAGAACACCAGGTCGTAGCCGCCGTCCGCGAGCCTCGGCAGTACGTCGAGGGCACGGCCCGGAATGAAACGGGCCCGGTTCGCGGCGAAGCCCGCGGCGCGGAACGCCTGCTTGGCGAACTGCTGGCGCTCCGGCTCCGGATCGACGGTGGTCAGGACGCCGTCCGGCCGCAGCCCTTGCAGCAGATAGATGCCGGAGACGCCGGTGCCGGTGCCGATCTCCGCGACCGCCTTGGCGTCCGCCGTGGCAGCGAGCAGCCGCAGCGCGGCGCCTGTCCCCGGGGACACCGAACGCAGGCCTGCCTCCCGGGCCCGGTCACGGGCCCAGCGCAGCGCGTCGTCCTCGGCGACAAAGGCGTCGGCGAACGCCCAGCTCGTCTGCCGGTTGGCGGTAATGGCCCTCTCCTGTCCCCTTGGTTGGCGCAACGGTGACTGTATCCGCTGGAGTCGGGAACCCGCAGATGGGACCGCGCGTTATGCAGGACAGGGGAACCGCGGGGGGAGCACATGGTCGAGTTCACGGAAGAGGGGCGGAAGCCGTCCCCAAATGCACGTAAAGATTCTTATCCGGAGCTAACGGGCGAGGTGGCTATGGTAGGGGCTCCGCTGGACACCACCAGAGCCGACAGGGGAGGTGCGGCTGCGCCTGTGGATCGGGGAGGAGTGCTGCGGCGCTTTCTCAGGTCGGCGGGTGAGCCGAAATCCGTGACCGACATTGCTGACCGTTCCCGCGCTACCAGCTCCGCAACTACCGCGACGTTCGCCGACGCGGATTCCCAGGCGTGGACTCCCCCTACGTGGGAGGAGATCGTCAGCACGCACAGTGGCCGCGTCTACCGCCTCGCCTACCGCCTGACGGGCAATCAGCACGACGCCGAGGACCTCACCCAGGAGGTCTTCGTCCGTGTCTTCCGCTCACTGTCGACGTACACGCCGGGCACGTTCGAGGGCTGGCTGCACCGCATCACCACCAACCTCTTCCTGGACATGGTCCGGCGCCGTCAGCGCATCCGTTTCGACGCGCTCGGCGACGACGCGGCGGAGCGGCTGCCCAGCCGCGAGCCCAACCCCCAACAGGCCTTCAACGACGCCCACTTCGACGCAGACGTGCAGCAGGCGCTGGACACGCTCGCGCCGGAGTTCCGCGCCGCCGTCGTGCTCTGCGACATCGAAGGGCTCTCCTACGAGGAGATCGCGGCCACCCTCGGAGTGAAGCTCGGCACCGTCCGCAGCCGGATCCACCGTGGCCGCTCCCATCTGCGCAAGGCCCTCCAGCACCGTTCGCCCGAAGCCCGCGCCGAGCAGCAGCGTGCGCTGGCGGGGGTGGCGCCCGGAGCGCTCGGGGTGGCCGGAGAGGGGATGGCGTGAGTGATACGAATCCCACCCCCGCGGAACAGCACCTCGGGGACCGGCTCGCCGCCCTCGTCGACGGTGAGCTGAACCACGACGCCCGCGAACGGGTCCTGTCCCACCTGGCGACCTGCGCCAAGTGCAAGGCGGAGGCCGACGCCCAGCGCAACCTGAAGAACGTCTTTGCGCGCACCGCCCCGCCACCGCCGTCGGAGACCTTCCTCGCCCGGCTGCAAGGGCTGCCCGGCGGTCCCGTGGGAAGAGGACATGACGACGACGGCCCGCAGGGACCGCTCGGCGGACACCGGGCCGACGGCTTCTTCGGAAGACTTGGCGCGCCGGACCCCGAGCCCGGTGGCCCGGCGGACCCGCGCGTTCCGCGCCCCGGTGACTTCGGCTATGTGCCCGCCGGCTCCCATGTCGCGGTTCTGCCCGACGCGCTGACGGGTGGCTTCCGCATCCATCAGGTGGGCCGCTCCGAGCAGGATCGGCCGGGCTCGCCCTGGCGCGGCCGCAGATTCGCGTTCGCCGCCGCGAGCGCGGTGTCCCTCGCGGCCATCGCGCTCGGCGGGACCCTTCCCCTCGGCTCGACCTCCGGCGCCCGTGCCGTGGGCAGCGGCAGCAGTGTCGTGCCGCTGCGTTCCGGCAGCGCGGCGCAGAGCGGCGGCTCCGCCGAGGACCGCCGTCGAGGGGGCGCCACCGCAGGGCTGCTGTCCGCGATGTCGGCCCAGGCCACCACGCCCGCCCCGCCGGGGCTCCGCGGTCTGAGCGCCATGGCCGGGCAGAACGCCCTGGGTGCCATGCCCGCGCAGAACGGGCCGGTGCGGCCGCTGGGCGGCGCGTTTCCCGTCGGCCGTCTGAACGGTTCGTCCTTGCCGCCGTTGATACGCCCCGCCACGGCGACGCAGCCGCTCACCACGACGGACCTCACCACGACGGTCTTCACCACGGCGGACCTCGCCACGACGGACCTCGCCGAGGGGATGCTCGCGGCCGTCCCGACCGTGACCCCGGCGGCGCCGGTGCGCCTCGCCGCTCCTGTCGCGTCCGGGCTCCCTCTCTACGCCCGGCGCTGACCCGCGCTCTGCCGCCGCCCCGGACGACCTGGTTGAATCCGGGGAGGGGTGCTCGTCGAGCACGCAGGTCAGTTGCGGGGAGAGCATGAACGAGCAGCAGCCCACCGGGCCGAAGCCCAGGTGGTGGAGCCGTCCACCGTCGGGCCACCCCCGCACCCCAGAGCCCGCCCCCGAGCCCCGTCCCGCCGATCCCTTGGCCGAGACCGGCCCCGCCGAACCCGTCGGCGAAGCCGGCTCCGCGCACCCCGGGGCGCCCGACCCCAACGACGCGTCCGACCCCACCGGCTCGTCCGCTCCGGCTGAACTCCCGGTCGACACCTACGACTTGGCCCCGCCGGCTCCGGCCCCGGCCTCCACCCCGGCCCCGGCCGGCCCTGCCGGTGCCGCCGCGCCCGCCGCCGTGAACGAGGGCTCCGCTGCCCCGGTTGGTGCCGACTCCGGTGTCGCCGATGCCGGGGTCGTCGCCGCGCCCGGTGCCGAAGGGGGCGGACTTTCCGGCGACGGCCCCCTCGCCGGGCGCCGTGGGCCCTTGCACGCGCCCGATCCCTATGGCACCCCGCCCTACGGCGGGCCCGGGCCGTGGGCGCCCGCGCCGCCCGTGCAGCGGCCGGTGCCGACGCCGCCCGGGGGTACCCCGCTGCCGCCTCAGGGCAGCTACGCCGCAGCCCAGGCACCGGCCACCCCGGCGCCCCCGTACCAGGCACCCGCCGCGCCCGCACCCCCGCTCGCCCCGCAGGGTTCGGCCGCCGCCGCCCCGCACTGGGGCGCGTACGACCCCTGGAGCGGGCCGGGGGAGCCGTTGAGCACGGCCGGGCGGGCGCCGGAGCCGAGGAAGCGGCGGCGCGGGGCGCTGCTCGCGGGGGCGGTGCTGCTCGCGCTGGTCGCCGGGGGCATCGGCGGCGGCGTAGGGGCGTACGTGGAACGCAACGGCAGGCTCACCAGCGTGCACCTGCCGCAGGCCGACAAGGAGCCGCAGGGCCGGGCGCCGGACAGCGTCGCCGGGATCGCCGCGAGCGCGCTGCCGAGCGTGGTCACCATCCATGTCACCGGCACCACCGAGTCCGGCACCGGCACCGGCTTCGTCCTCGACCACGCCGGGCACATCCTGACCAACAACCACGTCGTGCAGCCCGCGGGTACCTCGGGCAAGATTTCCGTGACGTTCAGCGGGGGCGAGAGCGCCGCCGCCGAGGTGGTCGGCCGCGATGCCGGTTACGACCTCGCGGTCGTCCGCGTCGACGGCGTATCGGGGATGAAGCCCCTCGCGCTCGGCAACTCCGACAACGTGATGGTCGGCGACCCGGTGGTGGCCATCGGGGCGCCCTTCGACCTCTCCAACACGGTGACGTCCGGGATCATCAGCGCCAAGGAGCGCCCGATCACGGCGGGCGGCGAGAGCGGGGACGGCAGCGACGTCAGCTATGTGGACGCGCTCCAGACCGACGCCCCGATCAACCCGGGCAACTCCGGCGGCCCGCTCGTGGACTCCAAGGCGCGCGTCATCGGCATCAACAGCGCGATCCGCTCCGCGGGCAGCGGCAGCACGGAGGGCGGCGGCCAGGCCGGTTCGATCGGGCTCGGCTTCGCCATACCGGTCAACCAGGCCAAGCGCGTGGCCGAGGAGCTGATCAGCACGGGCCGGGCCACGCACCCGGTGATCGGCGTCACCCTCGACATGAAGTACAGCGGTGACGGCGCGCGCGTCGGCGACAAGGCGAGCGACGGCAGGCCGGCCGTCGTCGCCGGCGGCCCCGGCGACAAGGCCGGCGTCAGGTCGCAGGACGTGATCACCAAGGTGGACGGCCAGCGGGTGCACAGCGGCGAGGAGTTGATAGTCAAGATCCGCGCGCATCGCCCGGGGGACCGGCTGCGTCTGACCGTGCGGCGGAGCGGCGCGGAGCGGGAGCTGACCTTGACGCTCGGCTCGGCGTCCTGAGCCGGGAACGCCGCCGTACGGGCGGTCCCGGCCCGTTCGGCCCAGTCCCGATGTCCAATGGTCACCCCGGAGGTACCGCGCCGACAGTTCGGCCGGGTACCGTGGAGCGGTCCATGACGGGACGCGGAGCTGAGACCGAGCGCCGGGATCGCGAGCAATGAGAACACGAGGAGCAGCGGGTGTTCACTGACATAGGGCCCATGGAGCTGGGCACCCTCGTAATCCTCGCCGTGCTCATCTTCGGCCCGGACAAGCTGCCCAAGCTGATCCAGGACGTCTCGAACGTGATCCGCAAGGTGCGCTCCTTCTCCGAGAGCGCCAAGCAGGACATCCGGGCCGAGCTCGGCCCGGAGTTCAAGGACTTCGAGTTCGAGGACCTGAACCCCAAGACGTTCGTCCGCAAGCAGCTGATGGACAACGACGACCTGGGCCTTGCGGAGATCCGCAACAGCTTCGATCTCCGCAAGGACATGGAAGAGGTCGCGGACGCCGTGCACGGCCGCGAGTCGGCCCCGGCCGCGGCGACGGCCGTCAACGGGTCGGGGAGCGGCTCGGGCGGTCCCGACCTCGTCAAGAAGCGCGCGCAGCTCGACCCGGGCGAGCGCCCTCCGTTCGACGCCGACGCCACCTGACACGCGCTGAGCCGACGCCACCTGTTACACGCCGATACGCACTGATACGCACTGATACACGCCAATCCCACATGGGCTTTTCCGGCGAGCCGCGATCAGGTGGCTATCCTCCATCTGTCCGGAAGCCAGGACGCCCGAGGGGGGCGGGCCGCTCCGGACGCTACTGATCTAGGAGGCGGCCGGGCAGATGGAGACGACAAGCCGGGCAGCGGGGCAGTCCGCTCAAGGGGCGCCCCAGAGCGCCCAGTCCACACCGGAGGGAGTGCCGGGGGCCCGGCGTACGGTCGACGGCTATCTGCGCGCGCCCTTCCCCTGGTACGGCCTCGACGAGGCGTTCACCGGGCCGCGCTGGCTGATGCAGGTGACCGCGGCGGCCGACGGCACGGTCCAGCACGGCTCGATCGGGCACGGCGACGAGCCGTCGATACGGCCCGAGGCGGCGGCCGTGAGCGACCGTGAGCGGTTCGCTGTGGTCGTCAGCATCCCCGCCACCCCCGTGCGCCGCAGCGGGGACGGTACGGGCGTCCTGGAGGCCACCTCGGTCTCCTCGGCGGCCTGGCTCGCCGGGTCGGGGCTGCTGTCCTTCACCTGGCCCGCGCAGATGGACCATGTGCTGCGCGGCGACTGGCTCGACCAGCAGACCGAGACGGCCTGGGAGCTCGCCGACGATCTGGCGGGGTCCGACTGGTCGACGCTCTCACTCCCCGTGGACGGCGAGCCCACCGAGTTCCACTACCGCGAGTCCGAGTTCGGCTGGGTCCTCGCGGGCTCCGCACGCAGCGGTGTGCACCTGGGCGCGTACGGGCGCGGCCTGAGCGCGTACGGGCTCGGATTCTCGGTGATCGAGGACCTCACCTCGTACGAGTGAGGCGTGGCCGGTAGCCGCAACCAGGTACGCGAAGCCGCAACCAGGTACGCGTGAGCCGCACCCAGGTACGCGTAAGGGGCGCCCGCAATTGCGGAGCGCCCCTTACCGCTGCCGTACGCGTTCCCGCGCCGCAGGTGGCCTAGAACTTGTTGCGCGGGGTGATCCCGAGCGACATGCCCGACAGGCCGCGGGCGCGGCCGCCCAGCTTGCCCGCGATGGCGCGCAGCGCGGCGCCCGCGGGGGAGTCGGGGTTGGTGAGGACCACGGGCCGGCCGTCGTCGCCGCCCTCGCGCAGCCGGACGTCGATCGGGATGGAGCCGAGCACCGGCACGGTGGCGCCGGTCGTCTTGGTCAGGCCGTCGGCGACCTTCTGACCGCCGCCCGTGCCGAACACGTCGACCATCTCGTCGCAGTGCGGGCACGGCAGGCCCGCCATGTTCTCGACGACGCCGACGATCTTCTGGTGGGTCTGCACGGCGATGGAGCCGGCCCGCTCGGCGACCTCGGCGGCGGCCTGCTGCGGGGTGGTCACGACGAGGATCTCGGCGTTGGGCACCAGCTGGGCCACCGAGATCGCGATGTCGCCGGTACCCGGCGGCAGGTCGAGCAGGAGCACGTCCAGGTCGCCCCAGTACACGTCCGCGAGGAACTGCTGGAGCGCGCGGTGCAGCATCGGGCCGCGCCACACGACCGGGGCATTGCCCGGCGTGAACATACCGATGGAGATGACCTTCACGCCGTGCGCGGACGGCGGCATGATCATGTTCTCGACCTGGGTGGGCTTGCCGTCGGCGCCCAGCATGCGGGGTACGGAGTGGCCGTAGATGTCCGCGTCCACGACGCCGACCTTCAGCCCGTCCGCCGCCATCGCGGCCGCCAGGTTGACCGTCACCGAGGACTTGCCGACGCCGCCCTTGCCGGACGCCACCGCGTACACGCGGGTCAGTGAACCGGGCTGGGCGAAGGGCACCTCGCGCTCGGCGGTGCCGCCGCGCAGCGCGGACGCCAGGTCCTTGCGCTGCTCGTCGCTCATCACGTCGAGCGTCACGTCGACGCGGCTGACGCCCTCGACCCGCTCGACCGCCTCCGTCACGTTCTTGGTGATGGTCTCGCGCATCGGGCAGCCGGAGACAGTCAGGTACACCGTGACGGCGACCGCGCCATCCGTACCGATCTCTACCGATTTGACCATGCCGAGCTCAGTGATCGGTCGGTGGATCTCGGGGTCGTTCACCGTCGCCAGTGCCTCAAGCACCGCGTCTTCCGTAGCCATACGGTGATGGTACGGCGCTGACCGCACGGTACGGAAAGCCCTGTCAGCGGTCGCCTTCGTCACGTCGGTGGGCGCGCTCGTGCGGGAATACGTTCCGGCGCTCGTCCATCTCCTTGACCAGGTCCTGGAGTTCGGAGCGGATCCAGTCGCGGGTGGCCACCTCGCCGAGGCCCATCCGCAGCGCCGCGATTTCCCGGGTGAGGTACTCGGTGTCGGCGATGGAGCGCTCGTTCTGCTTGCGGTCCTGCTCGTGGGTGACCCGGTCGCGGTCGTCCTGCCGGTTCTGCGCGAGCAGGATCAGCGGGGCGGCGTACGAGGCCTGGAGGGAGAGGGCGAGGGTGAGGAAGATGAACGGGTAGTTGTCGAAGCGCAGGCTGCCCGGCGCGAAGATGTTCCAGGCGACCCACAGGATGATGATCAGGGTCATCCAGACGATGAACCGTCCGGTGCCGAGGAAGCGCGCGATCCGCTCGCTGAACCGGCCGAACGCCTCCGGGTCCCACTCCGGAAGGAGCCGGCCCCGCCCCGAGCGCGGCTGGTCGAGCCGGGCCCGGCCGCGCGACACGGCGCTCGCGCCGCTCGCCCGGGTGCGCTCCTCGGTACGGTCAGTGCCGCCCACCCGGCACCCCCTCAGGACCGTGGAACTCCGTCTCGCGCCAGTCGTCCGGCAGCAGGTGATCGAGTACGTCGTCGACGGTCACCGCGCCGAGCAGCGAGCCGCTGTCGTCCACCACGGGCGCGGCCACCATGTTGTACGCGGCGAGGAAGCTGGTCACCGACGGCAGCGAGGCGTCCGGCGGCAGCGGCTTCAGGTCGCTGTCCACCACCGAGCTGACCAGCGTGAACGGCGGCTCGCGCAGCAGCCGCTGGAAGTGGACCATGCCGAGGTACTTGCCGGTCGGCGTCTCGTCCGGCGGCCGGCAGACGTAGACCTGCGCGGCGAGCGCGGGGGAGAGGTCCTGCTGGCGCACCCGGGCGAGCGCGTCGGCGACCGTCGCGTCGGGGCGCAGCACGATCGGCTCGGTCGTCATCAGACCGCCCGCGGTGCGCTCCTCGTACGACAGCAGCCGGCGCACGTCCGCCGCGTCGTCGGGCTGCATCAGGGTCAGGAGGCGCTCCTTGTCCTCCTCGGGCAGCTCGGAGAGCAGGTCGGCGGCGTCGTCCGGGTCCATCGCCTCCAGGACGTCGGCGGCCCGCTCGTCCTTCAGCTTGCCGAGGATCTCCACCTGGTCGTCGTCGGGCAGCTCCTCCAGGACGTCGGCGAGCCGGTCGTCGTCGAGGGCGGCGGCCACCTCGGCGCGGCGCTTGGGCGAGAGGTGGTGCATGACGTTGGCGAGGTCGGCGGGGCGCAGTTGCTCGAAGGTGGCGACCAGGTTCTCGGCGCCCTGGCCGTGCTCCTCCAGGGAGAACCCGGTGACGGCCGACCACTCCACGGTCAGCGTCTCGCCCTTGCGGCGCAGCGCGCCCGACTTCCCACGGCGTACGAAGACCTTGTCGATCTCCCAGTCGCGCCGGGCCGGAAGCTGCTGGATCGCCACGTCGAGGACGGTGACCTGCTCGCCGCTCTCGACCAGGGTGACCCGCCGGTCGAGGAGTTCACCGAGTACGAGCCGCTCGGTGGGACGCTGCTCGAAGCGGCGCAGGTTGACCACGCCGGTGGTGATGACCTGGCCCGACTCCACACCCGTGACCCGGGTCATCGGCAGGAAGATCAGCCGGCGGCTCACCACCTCGACGACGATGCCGAGCAGCCGCGGGGGCCGGCGGCCGACGCGCAACATCGCCACCAGGTCGCGCACCCGGCCGACCTGATCGCCGTTGGGGTCGAATACGGCCACACCGGAGAGGTGCGAGACGAAGACCCGGGGGGCGCCTGCCGCCATGTGAGCGCCTCCTTCTGTTCCGGGTGTTCACGTGCCGCGATGCACCGCGCGACAAGGGCTTCAGGCTAGCCGGTGCTCGCACGGTACGCCCTTGCGGGTCGTCCGTACGGCGCCCCGGCGGACGGCGCGGACCGTGCGGGTAGGGTGCGGTCTGCCGACCCCCACATCCATGCGAGAGGCAGTACGCAGGTGACCTCATCCCCCTGGTCCCCGCGGGTACGGGCCCGCCGGGCCGCCCTGCCCGTCGTGCTGTGCGCGGGGCTCGCCGCGGCGCTCACAGCGTGCGGTTCGGACCCGGACGAGGGGACCAATGGCGTCGGCAAGCTGTCCGCCCCCGAGATCGAGAACAAAGCGCGGGCGGCGGCCGACGGCGCGGACGCGGTGCGGCTCTCGGGCTCGCTGGTCAGCAAGGGCGGCTCGTACAAGATCGACATGAAGCTGAAGAGCAGCGGCGGCACGGGCACGGTCACCTCGCAGAAGAGCACGTTCGGGTTGTTGCGGGTGGGCGAGGAGCTGTTCCTGAAGGCGGGCGCGGGATTCTGGGCGCGGGGCGATTCCGGCGGCGCGAGCGCGGCGGCGGGCAAGCTCGACGACAAGTACGTCAAGGTGCCGTCCGGTGACCCGGCCTATCAGCAGCTGCGCGGATTCACCGAGAAGTCGGTGTTGCTCAAGGGCATGCTCGGCCTCCAGGGCACGCTGTCCAAGGGCGACCACTCCGAGGTCGGCTCGGTCCGTACGGTACGGATCGAGGCGGGCAAGGACGGTGAGGGCGGCATTCTCGACGTCTCCCTCCAAGGCACGCCCTACCCTCTGCGCTTCGAGCGGGCCGGCGGGGCGGGCGTCCTCGAACTGGCCGACTGGAACAAGGACTTCGCGCTGGCGCGGCCGGCGAAGGGGGCGATGGTGGACTACGGCAAGCAGCTCCCGACGACGTAGCGGGCGGCGGGGTCCCGGTTTGCGCCGTCCCCTGCGAGGTTGCCGTTCGGGTGCGGACCGTGCCCGCTTGCTCGCGCAGTTCCCCGCGCCCCTGACTACTCGGTCCCGGGCGGGCACCGTCAGCCCGTCCGGCGTTTGAGGACGAG